>JAZOMR010000001.1:0-15863 GCA_045654105.1 Faecalimonas sp.
CTAAGCGTGAAGCCCCCCTCAAGATGAGATATCCCAACGTAAGTTGTAAGACCCCTTGAAGACGACGAGGTAGATAGGACAGAGGTGGAAGTGCAGTAATGCATGTAGCTGACTGTTACTAATAGGTCGAGGGCATAACCAAGTAAGGTGATAGGAACAAGAAAGATGAAATGATAAGAGATATTTGTGTGTAGTTTTTAAGGTATATACCTTAATAATCCTCCTTAGCTCAGTCGGTAGAGCACTCGGCTGTTAACCGAGTTGTCGTTGGTTCAAGTCCAACAGGGGGAGTTATGAAACCCGTAAATCACTGATTTTACGGGTTTTTCTATTCAAAATAACAAAAGTAGATATACAGAATACTGATAGAAGAAAGAAAAAAGGAGAAAAAATGTCTAAGCGAAAAAAGGTACACCAGAGAAGAAAGATGTCTAAGAAACAAAAAATCATTATATGGATTGTATCAATACTGCTGTTTATGGTTTTGGGATATTGTACTGCAGTGTTTTCTAATATTCCATTTATTAAAAAATGGCGAGGAATATACATAGAAACAGCTATGACAACTGGAAAACATCAATGGTTGGCAACCGCATTTATTCCAGGATATATCATAGATGATGTTATGGATGCGGCGTTAAAAGAACAAGCTTTACAAGGTGGTTTGGAAAGCAAGTGGGAGGAAGAGATAGTAATTAATACAGCAACGCCAAATAATCAAACAGAGGAAGAACTGTTTTATGAAAAATTTTGGGAAGTAGACAAAACAAAGTTAGAAACATATATGTCTGACAAAGGAATTTCGACATATGAAGATTTGCTGATAGAAAATTTGGATGGTAGTGTAAATATTACAACCACATTCGGGGAAAAAATAAAGGTGTTAGATTATGAAAATAATCTATTAATTGTAGAGGTAACTGGAGAACAATATAAAGGATTATTGGCAGTCATAAAAAATCCGGCACAAGTTACGGTTGCGAAATCGACATCACTTGGCTCATACGGAAATTTAATTACAAAATTTGCTGAAGACAATCATGCGCTTGTTGCAATAAATGCGAGTGGATTTATGGATGAAGAATACAAGGGAAATGGCGGTACCGTCATGGGAAGTATGGTGCTTGATGGTGTGGAATACGGAAATCCAATAGGACGCTTGAAGTTTTTTGGATTTAAAGAAGATAATAAATTATATATAGAAAATTATAATGCGGGGGCAATCACAGACTATAAATGGGGAATTCAATTTAGCCCGGCACTGATAGTGGATGGTTCAAAATATGTTCAGGGTTCATTCGGTTACGGTCTCCAACCGAGAAGCGCAGTTGGACAAACTATGAGTGGAGAATTTTTAATGCTGATAGTGGATGGACGCCAAGTAGGACATAGTATAGGGGCGACTGTAAATGATCTTGCAGAAATTATGCTTAGACATAAAGCATATCAAGCCATGAATTTAGATGGCGGAAGTTCATCTATCATGAATTATAGAGGAAAAACAATTAGCAAACCATCCAGCAAAAATAGTCTAGGAAGATACTTGCCGAACGCATTTATCTGTAAGTTTGCAAGTGACGTTGAAAGTAATTAGTCGCAGAAATCTTTGGTAAGAACTTAAAAAAATAGCTTTAAAAATAATTTAAAAAGTTCTTGCCAAAGAGCTGATGATATGTTATTATTATTCTCGTTGAGGCCACTGGTTAACTGGTGGTTAACAAGAATAAGGCTCCTTGGTCAAGCGGTTAAGACATCGCCCTTTCACGGCGGTAACACGGGTTCGATTCCCGTAGGAGTCATTGTGCTTTGCACAACGACGCTCCGCAGGGAGCGCAGAGACGCGTAAGGTAATTTTTGCTTCGCAAACGCGTCTCGCGTGTGAATTTGCCAAGGCAAATTCAATTATACAATTATATATGGCGCCATAGCCAAGTGGTAAGGCAAAGGTCTGCAACACCTCTATCACCAGTTCAAATCTGGTTGGCGCCTTAATAAAAGAACTCAGAGAAAAAAGTGGGATATCCTTAACGGAGAAAACCAAAAACCGAATATGATGAACAAAATGACAGTATGGTCGAAAGGCTATGCTGTCTTTTGTTTTACCAATCTTGCAGTCTTTTGTTTTACCAATCTTGCATATTGGTAGAAAAAGTCACAAATATATGCTATAATATTATTTTAAGGACTCGACTATTGGTTTGTTTGGAGTAACTAAACTGTCTGTCGAATGAAGTTTTTAATTATAAAAAACAAAAAATAGATGAGAAGAACTTGAAAACGAAGGTGAGAGTATGTACCGATTGCTGATTGTAGAAGACGATAAAGGAATAGCGGAAGCGATAAAGACACAAGCAGAAATGTGGGATTTGCAAGTCCACTGCGTTGAAAATTTCCGCACTGTTATGACGGAGTTTGCAGAGTTTGATCCCCATATCATTTTGCTGGATATTGCTTTGCCGTTTTTCAATGGCTATCATTGGTGCAGCGAGATCCGCAAAGTATCAAAAGTGCCGATTATCTTTATTTCTTCTGCATCGGACAATATGAATATGGTTATGGCAATGAATATGGGGGCGGATGACTTTATCGCAAAGCCTTTTGACCAAAGCGTGCTGATGGCAAAACTTCAGGCAATGCTTCGCAGAACCTATGATTTCTCAGCGGGAGTTCCTGTACTGGAACACCGTGGAGCGCTTCTCAACACCGGAGATAACACCCTAACCTATAAGGGCGAGAAAATCTCTCTTTCCAAGAATGAGTTTCGTATTCTGCTGATTCTGATGGAAAACAAAGGCAAGGTAGTAAGTCGTGAGAAGCTGATGGAGCAGCTGTGGGAGACCGACAGTTTTGTGGACGAGAACACGCTGTCTGTTAATGTAAACCGTCTTCGCAAACGCTTGGACGCCGCAGGGCTTACCGATTTTATCACCACAAAGCACGGTCTCGGCTATCTGATCGAGGATTGAGGTGGCAGGTATGAAATTGTTTTTGCAGTATCTCAAGCAGCGTCGCCGCGTATTTATTATGGGTGCTATGTTCTGCGTTATCTTTGCGGTGAGCTTCTTTCTTTACCATCTGCCGATAGGCGCGGTGATATATCCGACACTGCTTTGCATTGCGGTCGGTATTGTGATAATGGTCTTTGATTTTGCCCGTGTGAAGCGTGAGCACGAAGCTTTGAAAAGTATTCGCAGTATTACCGATTCGATTGCCGGGATATTCCCGAAGATTGACGGAATCAAGGATGAAGATTATCAGCAAATCATTCGTTTCATAAGTGAAGAACACGGTATTTACCGCACAGAAACAAACCGTAAGTATTCAGATATGATCGACTACTACACGGTATGGGTACATCAGATCAAGACACCGATCGCTTCCATGCGATTGCACCTTCAGAATCAGGACTCTGCTCTGTCCCGTACACTGGCATCCGATCTGCATCGCATCGAGCAGTATGTGGAAATGGTGCTGACTTTCCTCAGACTGAACTCGGAAAGCACCGACTATGTAATCAAGGAATATGACCTGGATAAGATTATCAAACAGGCGGTCAGGAAATTCTCCTCTGATTTTATCGGTCGCAAGCTGAGTCTGGTGTATGAGCCGGTGAATACCACGGTAATCACCGATGAAAAGTGGCTTTCTTTTGTCATTGAACAGGTATTGTCCAATGCACTGAAATATACACCTGCAGGCAGCATCACCATATCATTGGAGAATGAAAAAACATTGCGTATCCACGATACCGGCATCGGCATTGCACCGGAGGATATGCCCCGTATTTTTGAAAACGGATTTACGGGATATAACGGACGTTTTGACAAGAAAGCCAGCGGTATCGGGCTGTATCTGTGCAAACGCATTTGTACCAATTTGGGACACGATATTAAGGCGGAGTCAATAGTTGATGAAGGAACGATTATTACCATTGATCTTGCACAGACAAAACTTGAAGTAGAATAGACTTCTTACAAAACTGTTAGATTTGAGGGGGTATTTGTAAGCCGAATCGATGGCGAAGCAAATGGCCCTCTTGCTATAATGGTAACAGAAATCACAAAGGAGGATTTTTGTTATGAGTATTTTGAATGTAAGCGGAGTACAAAAAATATATACAACCCGCTTCGGTGGAAACAAGGTGGAGGCGCTGAAAAGCGTTTCCTTCGGCGTAGAACAGGGCGAATATGTTGCTATTATGGGTGAGTCCGGTTCCGGTAAGACGACCTTACTTAACATTCTTGCAGCCCTTGATAATCCCACTTCCGGCTCGGTGGTTCTCGACGGAAAAGACCTTTCCAAAATCAAGGAATCACAGGTAGCGGCATTCCGCCGTGATAACCTTGGATTTGTGTTTCAGGAATTTAATCTGCTGGATACCTTCTCAATTGAGGACAATATCTACTTACCCCTTGTATTGGCAGGCAAATCCCATAAAGAGATGCAGGAAAGGTTAAAACCCATAGCAGCACAGCTCGGTATTACAGAACTTCTCAAAAAATATCCGTATGAAGTATCAGGCGGACAGAAACAGAGAGCTGCCGTTGCGAGAGCGCTGATCACCAACCCAAAACTGATCCTCGCAGATGAGCCTACGGGCGCGCTTGACTCCAAGGCGACCGACGAGCTGCTCCGTCTCTTTGCGCAGATCAACAAGACGGGACAGACAATTCTGATGGTAACACACTCGGTCAAGGCGGCAAGCCATGCAAGCCGTGTACTGTTCATCAAGGACGGCGAGGTGTTCCATCAAATATATCGTGGAGATAATACCAACGAGCAGTTGTATCAGATGATCTCTGATACACTCACCATGCTGACGACAGGTGGTGAGAGAAAATGAGAGCAGGCTTTTATCCGAAACTTGCGTGGGACGGTATCCACAAAAATAAGCGACTGTATTTCCCATATACCCTCACCGGCGGTGTTATGGTGATGATGTATTACATCTTGAGCTTCCTCATTGAATCTCCGACGCTTGCACAGATGCCCGGTGGATCGGTGTTAATGACAATGCTTCCGCTTGGATGTATTGTCATCGCAGTTTTCTCGCTGTTGTTCCTGTTTTACACGAATTCTTTTCTGATTAAGCAAAGATACCGTGAGTTTGGCTTATATAATATCCTCGGTATGGATAAGCGGAATATCAGCAAGATTATGATATGGGAGTCCCTGTTCGTAGCAATTATCGCCATCGGAGCAGGGCTATTTGCAGGCATAGCTTTGTCTAAGATAGCAGAGCTTGTGTTGCTCAATCTGCTGAATATGGATGTTACCTTTACCTTGAATATCGGGCTCGTCTCACTTTATCAGACACCGATGATTTTCGGCTGTATTTATCTGCTGCTACTGTTCAATTCGCTTATCAAGGTCAGAAGCTCCAAGCCCCTTGAATTGATGCAGAGCAGCAAAGTAGGTGAAAAAGTTCTCAAGCGTACTTGGATATATGCGCTCATTGGTGTTATTCTTTTGGGTATTGCCTACTATCTTGCTGTAAGCATTAAAGAGCCCATTACTGCACTTGCCACCTTCTTCGTAGCGGTTATATTGGTCATACTGGGAACATACCTGTTATTTATCTCCGGTTCCGTAGTGTTCTGCAAGTTGCTTCAGAAAAACAAGAAATATTACTATAAGCCAAACCACTTTGTTTCGGTATCCTCTATGGTGTACCGCATGAAGCGAAACGGTGCAGGACTGGCGTCCATCTGTATTCTTTTGACAATGGTGCTTGTTATGATCTCATCCGCAACAAGTCTGTATTTTGGCGAAGAGGATTCATTGAGAAACCGTTGCCCGAATGATGTGAATATTTCGACCACCTTTGATGCGATTGAAGGCATCAGCGATGAAAACCTCAATATGATCAGAAAGCGCATCAAGGAGATCGGCGGAGCAGAAGCAGACCTTACCGGAGTCCGTACCTGCGAGATTCCCGGTTTGATCACGGAGGAAGGCATTACCATTAACTACGAATCCCATATTGACTTCTCCCTGGCTACGTACGATAATGTAGGTTATCTCTCTGTTATTTCTATCGATGACTACAATCACATGATGGGTACCAATAAGACTCTTGCTGATGATGAGTGTCTGGTGTACTGTGATCGTTTATCTTACAAGTGGGACACCTTTACAATAGAGTACGGTGATACCTATAAAGTGAAGGAACAGCTGGATGAGTTTCAGGTTGACGGTGATTCATCTGCCTTGGTAATTCCGACCGTTTTTCTTGTTGTGAACGACATATACGCATTTTCAGAACCGGTAAAAGATATGATAAGCAGCGCCGGAACTCCCATGATGATGTATGATTGGAGATGTGGCTTTGATGTGGAAACAGCGGCTGCAGAAAGTGAGATCACGGCGAGCCTTAGGGAGATGTTCCGAAATCTGAATATGGAGAATGATGAGGCGATCTATTCATACTACGTACAGAGCCGTGAAGCACAAAGAGCGTCCTTTTATGACCTGTACGGCAGCCTTTTCTTCCTTGGAACTATGCTGAGTATCGTATTCCTTCTGGCAGCGGTGCTTATCATTTACTACAAACAGATCTCCGAGGGCTACGAAGATCATTCCCGATTTGAGATCATGCAGAAGGTAGGTATGACGAAAAGAGATATCCGAAAGAGTATCAATTCCCAGATGCTTACGGTATTCTTTGCGCCTCTTGTTATGGCCGGCATCCATCTTGCTTTTGCTTTCCCGTTTGTAATCAAGATATTCTTGATGTTTGGCTTCGATAACACACTTTTAAGCATCCTTGTAAGCCTTGCGTGCTTTATCATCTTTGGTTTGTTCTATACGCTGGTTTATAAAATCACATCCAGCTCGTATTACTCCATTGTCAGTGGCAGAAAAGAGTGATTGGGCGTAACGCTACCCTGTTGTGAATGAAAGTGTCGTGACTTTTGCGCGGGAGCTTGCTACAATAAAGCTGTCAGGAGGTGCAAACGACTGTCTGCAAAGAAAATGATCATACCGTATATAATCCCCCGCTTGGTTATTCTCGCGGTGGTAATTATCGTAATAGTCACGACGATTATGCAAATATAAGACAAAAGGCATCGCTCGTTGCGATGCCTTTCCTTATGCTCAATCTGAGTTCTTTTTTTATAACGTTGCACCAAAGTCAGATACAATGACCTGTCCGGTAATCGCACGGGATTCATCACTTGCTAAGAATAATAAGATGTTAGCAATATCTTCCGGCATGCTTACTGGCACGGTTAAGTTCATATGCTTTCTCATTTGTCCGAACATATCTTGGTTTAATGTTGCAGGGTCAGTCTTTGCCATTGGTGTGGCAATCGTACTTGGGTTAACTGAGTTACAACGGATTCCTGTGCCTGCGAAACGAAGTGCAGTATGTTTTGTCATACCGATAATAGCAGCCTTACTTGTGGCGTAAGCAGCACCGCCGGTTCCGAATGCACCAGCAACAGAATCCAAATTAATAATAGAACCGTAATTGTTCTTCATCATTTCTTTCACAACAGCTCTTGTACAATAAAGAGTTCCTTTTGTATTGATTCCAAGAACCCATTCTAAATCTTCATCCTCGTAACATTCGATTGGTTTAAGTCCAGCCTCAAGAACTCCTGCATTATTTACCAATACATCAATTTTGCCATATGCTTCAACAGTCTTAGCAACTAGATTTTCTACATCGTCTACTTTAGACACATCAGTTTGTACAACAAGTACTTCTCCACCATTAGCACGGATTTCCTCAGCAACTTCTTCAAGTTGTGGAAGACGACGAGCACTGATAACTACCTTTGCTCCTTCTTTTGCAAATAATTTTGCGGTAGCAGCTCCTACGCCTGAATTACTTCCTGTAATAATAGCAACTTTTCCATCTAAACGTCCCATATAAAAAGACTCCTTTCTATGTATAAATAGTATGACTTTATTATAAAATTAAAACAATTATCAGTCAACTACTTAGAAATGATTTGAGTCACTCTTTTTCGTACGTTAATACCAATGATGTAGGAAAGAAACCATTTAACAATTGTAAGTGGGATAAACGGTAGAACACAAGTGGTAAAACCAACTGTGAGGGGGCTTTCTGTCATTAGGCAAAACATGACAACTCCACAAGCAAAATTTAACACGGTTCCTAAAAACATTCCTAATAATAAAGATGAACTTAGACCTGTCACATATGCCATAATGGGGAAGGAGAGAATGAAACCTCCTGTTGGCCCAATTAAACATTGCCAGCCGCCGGTAAAATTAGAAAACACCGGTAATCCAAATGCACCTAAAAGAATGTAAATGAGTGCCGCAGTAGCCCCACGTTTTGCACCTAATATGATTGCCATTAAAGTAATGATAAAGGATTGCAGTGTCATAGGAACTCCTAATGGCATTGGCAATGAGAAAGGGGCAATGACACAGATAAGGGCTGTGGTAAGACCGATTATGCATAATTCTTGTATACTAAAAAATTTTTTCTTCATAATTATAATATCTCCATAAGAGTAAATATACCGGATTTGTATTTTTTGTCAATTTATATTTACAAAAGCGCTCAAAATAGATATGATTTGATTAGAATATTAAAGTCGAGGTACAATATGATGAAAACGCAAGTAATTTGTTTTGCAAACAACAAGGGCGGTAGTGGAAAATCAACTACATGTGCAAATGTAGGCTATGGACTTTCACAGCTCGGAAAAAAAGTGTTATTAATCGATGGGGATATGCAGTTAAATCTTTCCTTGTCATTCTTTTCGGATGATGAAGTGCTAGAGTTTGCGCAGGGAACAGACAACCTTTATCATGCGATTCGCAATCAAAAGGACCTGAAGAACTATATTATACATACTCCATATGATAATTTGGACATGATTCCATCATCCACACTCATGAGTTCCATAGAATATGAACTATTTACAAAGTGGCAGAGAGAATTTATTCTTAAAAAATGCCTCAGTAGTATTATAGAATCGGAAGAATATGATTACATTTTAATTGATGCACCACCGACATTGGGAGGCTGGGTGATGAATATTCTCTGCGCGGCTGACAAAGTGATTATCCCGGTGGAGGCCACACCTTGGGGGCTCTTTGGACTTGGAAATATGTTTGAGTTTTTAGAACAAGTGAAACAGATGGCACCGGAACTGGACGTGTTGGGAATTGTTGTAACAAAAGTGGACACACGAAAGAATTACTTTAAGCAAACATTTGAAAGTCTGCGTGAGCTAGAGGACATTCATGTTTTTGATACATTTATCCGTGTGGATAGCAGTGTGGAATGGTCGCAGGATAACAACATGCCGATTATGGCATATCGCAGAAGTTCAAGAAGCGCACAGGAGTACATGGCTCTTACAGAGGAAATCGTAAAACAAAGGTAGGAAACATATGAATGCTGAGATTGTGAGACAGCTTTCTGTGATTACAGAGGAAGAACAGAAAATCTTAGACGGGCAAAAGAATATTAACAAGACTCTTTATACTAAGAAAAAGGAAATGGTGGTTGACAGTAAACATTTCTTGCAAAAGGGGAAATTAATTCAAGTACGTACCCATACCAGGTTTGTACATTTCCCAAAGCATCGCCACAATTATGTGGAGGTGATTTATATGTGCAAGGGTTCCACCACCCATATCATTGATGGGAATAAGGTTGTGTTAGAAGAAGGGGATTTATTGTTCTTGAATCAGAATGCCACGCAGGAAATCCTTCCGGCAGGAGCGGATGATATCGCAATCAATTTTATTATTCTGCCACAATTTTTTGACAGGGCCTTTGAAATGATTGGGGCAGAAGATAATTTGCTGAAGGATTTTTTGGTGGGGAGTCTTTGCGAGGATAGCAGAAGAACCTCCTATCTATATTTCCATGTTGCAGACGTTTTGCCAATTCAGAATTTGATTGAAAATATGATCTGGTCATTGCAGAATAATCAAATCAATAAGAGAAGCTGCAATCAACTTACAATGGGACTTTTGGTGCTGCATTTGCTCAATCATATCGAGAAGATGGAAACAGGGGGTAAGGCTTATCATCAAGAGTTTGAAGTTACAGTCCTTAATTATGTAGAAACAAAGTATAAGGATGGTAGTCTGGCAGAACTCGCAGAAATGCTAGGTTATAATGTATATTGGCTGAGCCGTGAAATCAAAAAACGAACCGGAAAAACTTATAAAGAGTTAGTGCAGACGAAACGCATGAATCAAGCGACCTATATGTTAGCCAATAGCCAAGTGTCAGTTGCAGAAATTATTCGAATGGTGGGATATGATAACACCAGTTATTTTCATAGAAAATTCAAAGAACGACATGGGGTTTCACCCAAAATGTATCGTGAGAATGCGAATGATGGTCTGACAAATAAGGACGCTGATTTTAACAAATAGCGACCTTTTTAATATAAAAAAAGACGTTTATAATTAAAATTAACAAAAAGAGAGGTAATAAAAATGGGAAAATACTATTTAGCAATTGATATTGGAGCATCTAGTGGACGTCATATCATCGCAGAAATTGTGAACGGAAAGATTGTATTAGAAGAAGTGTATCGTTTCTGGAATGGAATGGATGATGTAGATGGATCCCTATGCTGGAATGTTGATAGACTGTTTGGAGAGATTGTTACAGGTCTCAAAAAATGTAAGGAAATTGGCAAAGTCCCTTCTTACATGGGTATCGACACCTGGGGTGTTGATTATGTGCTTCTTGACAAGGATGATAAGATTCTTGGAAAGACATATGGATACCGCGATAGCCGTAACAATGGAATGGATGAAAAAGTTTATGAAATCATTCCGGAAAAAGAACTCTATCAAAGAACCGGTATTCAAAAAGCAAGTTTCAATACCATTTATCAATTAATGGCTGTGAAACAAAACAATCCGGAGCATATGGAAGCAGCAGAAACATTACTCTTTATTCCTGATTACTTCAATTATAAGTTAACAGGGGCAAAGGTAAATGAATACACAGAAGCTTCCACAGGACAGCTTCTTAATCCTGTAACAAAGGATTGGGATTACGAACTCATCGATATGTTGGGCTATAACAGAAAGATGTTCTGTGAAATCACAAAACCAGGTACAAAGGTTGGAAACTTTACAAAAGAAGTGCAGAAGGAAGTTGGCTTTGACTGTGAAGTAATCTTGCCGGCAACACATGACACAGGTTCGGCTGTGCTTGCAGTACCAACAAACGATGACAATGGAATTTACATAAGCTCAGGTACATGGTCGCTTCTCGGAGTGGAAAAAATGGAAGCGGACTGCTCGCTTAAGAGCATGGAAGAAAACTTCACAAATGAAGGTGGTTACGACTATCGTTTCCGTTACCTAAAGAACATTATGGGACTTTGGATGATTCAATCTGTAAAGAAAGAATTTACAGAGGATTTGTCCTTTGGTGAAATCTGTGAAATGGCTTCCAAGGAAACAATTACATCCATTGTAGACTGTTATGACGACTGTTTCTTGGCACCAAAGAGCATGATTAAAGCTGTTCAGGATTACTGTGCAAATAGCAATCAACAGGTTCCTGAAACAGTTGGTGAAATTGCATCTGTTATTTATAACAGCCTTGCAAAATGCTATGCAGATACGATTGAAGGCTTGGAGAGAGCAACAGGAAAATCCTACGACAGAATTCATGTAGTAGGTGGTGGTGCAAATGCAGGCTACTTAAATGAGTTGACTGCAAAATACTGTAAGAAACCGGTACATGCAGGTCCGACAGAAGCAACGGCACTTGGGAATCTTGCAGTACAGATGATGTATTCGGGAGAACTTGGCGGTCTTGTAGAAGCAAGAGAGTGTATCCGCGATTCATTTGATATCAAAGTGTATGAAGTATAGTACCAATTAAGAATATGGTGCTATCAAAATAAATAAAAATAAAAAAGGAGAATGAAACAATGACAAGATATGAATCAGCAAAAGAGATTTACGCAAAATATGGCGTAGATACAGACGCAGCAATTGCAAAATGTAAAGAGATTCCAGTATCATTACACTGCTGGCAAGGCGATGACGTTATCGGTTTTGACCATGACGGAGGCCTTACAGGTGGTATCCAGACAACAGGTAACTACCCAGGTAAAGCAAGAACACCGGAAGAATTGTTAGCAGATATGGACAAAGCAATGAGCTTAATGCCAGGTGCAAAGAAAATCAACGTACATGCTTGCTACGCAATCTTTGAAGACGGTGAGTTTGCAGACCGTGATAAATTAGAACCAAAGCATTTCCAAAAATGGGTTGACTTTGCAAAAGAAAGAGGAATGGGACTTGACTTTAACCCAACCTTCTTCTCACATCCAAAGGTAAAAGATGGTTTGACACTTTCAAGTCCGGATGAAGAAACAAGAAAGTTCTGGATTGAACACGGTAAAGCTTGTATCCGTATTGCTACATATTTTGCAGAAGAAACAGGTTTCCCATGTGTTATGAACATCTGGACAGGTGATGGTTTCAAAGATGTTCCAGCTGACCGTATGGGACCAAGAATGCGTTATAAAGAATCTATCGATGCAATCCTTGCAGAACCATATGATTTTACAAAAGTAAAACCATGTGTGGAATCAAAGGTATTTGGTATCGGTGTAGAAGCATTTACAGCAGGTTCAGCTGAATTTACATTAAGCTATGCGGCAGCAAACAAAGATAAATGCTTACCACTTATGGATAATGGACACTATCATCCAACAGAAGTAGTATCAGACAAGATTCCTGCATTACTTTGCTTCTTCCCAGAAGTGGCACTTCACGTAACACGTGGAATTCGTTGGGATTCAGACCATGTAGTAGTATTAGATGATGAAACAAAAGAAATTGCACAAGAAATCGTTCGCTGTGATGCGGTTGACCGCGTGGATATCGCATTAGACTTCTTTGATGCATCAATCAACCGTATCTCTGCATGGGTAACTGGATTTAGAAGTATGCAAAAAGCACTTTTAAATGCACTTTGTACACCAAGCGCATTCTTAAAAGAATTACAAGATACGAACCAATTCTCGCGTAAGATGGTTGCAATGGAAGACTGCAAGATGCTTCCAATCGGTGATGTTTGGGCTGAATACTGTAGACAGTGCGGTGTAGCAGCAGACAACTACTATGATGAGATTGAAAAATATGAAAATGAAGTACTCTTGAAGAGAGTATAGTAGGTGAGATAAAGAGGGCTCCGGCAGTTTTGCCGGAGCTTTTTGTATAGTTATCCACACTATCAACAAACTTTTTGAGTTATCCACAAAATAAAGATGTGAAATTATGGAAGGGTCTGTTATAATACAACTACGTCAATTCATATGAAGAAATATCCGTTTGTGCTTTTTCAATGAAGCGCATCAGATTTCAAGGCATTTCAGCCGGAAAATTCAAATTGATGAACAATTTTATAAAACATTATGGTATACTAATGATAGGATTAGGAATTTGCGGTGTTTCCTTGCTTATCTGTGTATATCAGGAAAGTGAGGAGAAAATGTCAAAAGAACTAAAGACACAGGATAATCACTTTCTGACACAGATTATTGTGTCGAAGGACTTATCTAAGAACAATCAGAAGTGGCTGACGCTATTAAGCAGGGATTTAGATAAATCTGATGCTAAGAGAGTTGTTTCACAATTGGAATTGCTGACGGAAGAGAGTGAAAAGCAACATGGAGATTCTGTATTGCAAGTGGCAGTGCAGGAGAATGAGGAAATATTTGACAAAATCAAGGAGGAAGGAAACATGTGTGAAGCTTTGAGAAAATTAATGGAACCAGAGATTAGAGAGGAAGTGAATAAGGCGGTAGACAAAGCGATAAAATATGCAGAGGAAAACAATAGGAAAGACATGATAGCGAAGGCCTTGAATGTAGGAAGCAGTGCAGAGGATATTTCAAGAGTTATGGGAATTCCATTGGCGGAAGTAGAGGCTATTGCAAAGAAGCATTAAAACACAAAGGCGTGAACTTCATTTTTGAAGTACACGCCTTTCTTATGTCTCTATAAACTTTCCAAACCTTTCTGAAGAATAATTCAAAATTAACCCTTCCGGGAAATTACATTCTTTCACTAACTCTAGTGAGTATTGAAAATCGCCTACATGCTTCACGCCGTGGCTGTCGCTGGAAAGTACCACCGGATGGTTGTGCTTTTTACACAACTGCAAAATCATTCGTACATTTTCACGCACATCCCCACGATACCCTTCTGGGCTTAAGGAGTGGTTGTTGATTTCAATTGCCACACCAAAGTGCTTTGCTGCCACAACCAATGCTTCAAAATCTACCGGGAATTTCACATCTTCCGGATGTCCTACGATTTTCACCTTTGGATGCTTCATTGCATTTACGTACGCAAATGTATTTTCCTCTGCGGAGCCGGATTTGTAATTTGGCTTATGCATACTGATAATGGCATAGTCCAGATTTTCTAAAATGTCATCTGACAAATCCACAGTTCCTTCTTTATCCATAATATTTAGTTCGACACCATAAAATACGGTCACTCCACAGCGTTTCTTTGGGGCATATGTAAGGCTTCGGAAATAAGAAGCACGGCTGGAACACATGGTTGCAGGACCGTGGTCCGTGATTCCGATTGCCTTCAAACCAACAGAAGAAGCTTTTTTGGCCAAATCTGCAACCGTGTCATAAGTACCATGACCACTTGCGATGGAGTGAATATGAGGATCTAAATCAAACATAAAGATATCCTTTCTATTCATATATATCTCATTATGACGTTCTTATTAAACGTTGTCAATGGAAAAAATGTAGAAAAAAACAAAATCAACATAAAAACAACATAAAAACCACATCAAACCAAAACAAAAACCACAAAAATTTAAAAATAAAAGTGTTGAATTTGTTGTGGTTGTGTGATAGAATGTATGTGTTAAAGACTGTCAGTAGACATCCGTAAAGGAGTTATAAGAACATGAAGAGATCAAAACGTATTGAAATACTTGACAAGCGTCCGGTTAATCTGGATGGTTATATTAACGAATGGCCAGAGATGGGATTTGTGGCGATGAAAAGTCCATACGACCCGACACCATCTGTGAAAGTGGAGAACGGTAAGATTGTAGAATTGGATGGTAAAAAAAGAGACGACTTTGATTTTATTGACCAATTTATCGCAGACTATGCAATCAATATTAGTCGTACAGAAAAATCCATGGCTGTACCAGCACTTGATATTGCGAGAATGATTGTAGATATTCATGTATCTAGAAAAGAGATTTTAGAGCTTGTTTCGGGAATTACACCAGCACGTATGGCAGAAGTGATGAACTATCTGAATGTGGTTGAGTTGATGATGGGTATGCAGAAGATGCGTGCCAGAAAGACGCCGGGTAATCAGGCGCATATTACGAACTTAAAAGACGACCCGGTTCAGTTGGCAGCTGATGCGGCAGAAGGTGCCCTTCGTGGATTTGCAGAAGAAGAAACTACCATGGGTGTTGCAAGATATGCACCACTTAGTGCGATGGCAATCTTAATCGGTTCTCAGATTGGACGTCCGGGAGTATTAACACAATGTTCGGCAGAAGAAGCTACGGAATTGGAGCTTGGTATCCGTGGCCTTACTACATACGCAGAGACCCTTTCTGTATATGGAACAGAAAAGGTATTTATTGATGGAGATGATACTCCATATTCGAAAGCATTTTTGAACTCGGCTTATGCATCCAGAGGATTAAAGGTTCGTTTCACATCTGGTGCGGGCTCAGAAGTTTTAATGGGAAATAGTGAAAAGAAATCTATGCTTTATCTGGAGTGTAGATGTTTATATGCAACAAAAGGTGCAGGAAGCCAAGGTATTCAGAATGGTTCCGTAAGCTGTATTGGTGTACCGGGAGCAGTACCTGGCGGTATTCG
>JAZOMR010000002.1:0-3411 GCA_045654105.1 Faecalimonas sp.
CCATCCAAGCTTGCTCCACACTTCGGACAGAAATTCACTCCTGCCTCCAAACGTGCATCGCACTTCGGACAAACCTCCAAACCTTTCAGTTTAGCAATCTCTTCTTTCGCTTTACAGATACTGTCTTCACGTTCAGAGATAGCTTCGCAAAGCTCGATAAATTCACCATCTACCACTTCGCCATTTTTGTATCTCTCATAAATCATCTTACCAATATCTTTGTAATCGCGTTCATTGTTGCGTTCCATTGTACCGATTTGGCTCTTGATTTTTGTTATCTCTACAGTTTCCTCTGCTTTCTTTGATATAACATCAACCGCTTCACCCGCTTTTTGTGTTACTACATCAACTGCTTTTCCAGCCTTCTTCGATATAATCTTTCCTAAATCTTCTAAATTTGCAAAAAAATCTGCCATTTCATTTCTTCCTTTCACCTGTCATATTTGCCTGATGGTCTCAAATGTATTGAATACATTCAGCGTTCCATAGCCCCACTCCCGATTCGGGTACTCCTCGTTCGGTCTTTTTTCCGTTCCTATTACAAGAAGATTTCTGACCTGAGTGGAATCAATGGTCCTCTGCTGCAAGCCGTACACCACCCATTCCATAATCAGTGCCGCCGCACCTGCAGTAATCCCTGCTGCAACGCTGGAAGCGGTTCGTGTGACGAATTGATTTCTGGTTGTGGCACCGGTTACATCAACACCAGATGCAACGAAATCAGGCTTTACTCTGTTACCTCTAGTATAGCCTCTTCCTGACTGAATGGCAATAGAATTGTCATTTCCATTATAAAATCCTACCGTCATGGCAGATAAGGTGCTACCCGGTTCCGTAATAGTGTAATCCGGATTGGATTGAATGAAAAACACTTCATTTTCCAAAAACTCTGTCATTGGAAGCCACATATGAAAAGTTCCGTCCTCCAACTGAACCGGTTCCACTTCAATCTTCCAGATTCCAGGAGTTGGATTTATAAATCGAAAGAAAATTAGCTCCGAATTCAGCCGTTCAACAAACACTTTATAGTCAACGGTTACTGTGGTTCTCTCCAGCACAAATGTATAGTTTGCGGTCTGCTCACTCCGTATCGGAAAGCGATAGGTCTGCTCTCCACTTGGGGATATGATGGAGACAGCAAATAAATCCAAGGCATCCGACCACAGTTCCATACAAAAGCCGGACACATTTTCCCCTACACGAATCTCCACCTGCTGGGTATCATTCACATTGTCCGCATTTCCAAGAAAATGATGCCTTTGATTGGCTTCATTTCCTGCCGCAATGACAATTGCCCGATTGGCAATATTTCCATAGATATCAAGTATACTTGCAAGCGGCGAGTTGGCCGTCCGTCCCCCAAAATTGGTTCCCAATGCAATACAGATAACAAGTGGAAGCCCCAGTCTGTCCGCCAACTGATTTAAATAAGTAACACCAAGCATGATATCATTCTCCTGATAGCAAGGTGCATCGGTACGAATAAGATAGAAGTCCTTCAGATACTGCTTGGCTGGTTTTAATTTCACGACTGCTATTTGCGACTCCGGAGCCGCTCCCAGAAATTGATTTTCCTCATTGGCACTTCCCGCTGCCACACTAGCCACAAAGGTTCCATGTCCATTTTCATCCCTGCTTGGAACAAGCTCCAATGGATTTTCACCCCGAAGTGCTGCGTCAAGCTGCTCCTGCGTATATTCAGTTCCATACAACAGTCCCTCCGGTGGCTGTCCTTCCTGTATGGTCTGGTCCCAAATCCCAACTATCCGGCTACTGCCATCCAGATTGCGAAAGATGGGATTCTGGTAGTCAATCCCCGTATCAACAAATCCGATTAACACACCGCTTCCTTGTAGGTCTAAGGCAGGGTAATTCTGCACTTGTATGATGCCCGCCTGTTCCAACGCCTGGGTATCTAAAAGTGTATAACATTTAGGCACGGAATTATAGGGGTATCTTCCAAACTCTATAGGGTCGGCCAACTGACTTTCTACATAGATGAATTTGTAAAAATCTCCCGCTCTCTGCTCGCAGTCCACAGCGGGAAATCTCGCTTCAAATAAGTCCTCCTGCAAAGCGCTTACGATAAAATCCCGGTAATTCTCAGATGAAATTTGCTCACGACATGAATTAGGCATAGTAATTCCTAATCTTTTTGTTTATTATATGAAAAAGAGTCTGTTTTGACAGACTCTTTCATACATAACAAACCTATTTATTTTTCAAACCCAAATGTCTTGCTAAGCCAAGCGATGCTCCATTCTACCCAGCGTCCAACATAAGCATCATCTGACCCAACTTCTTTGGTACAGGTTGACATGCCATGTGGTCCTTCTGGCATGATATGTAGCTCGAATGGAATCTTCTCTGCTGACAATGCTCTTGCCATAGAAAGACTATTTTCCACTGGTACAACATTATCATTTGCCGTATGCCATAAAAATGTCGGCGGTGTTGTAGAATCTACATGATTATTCAGCCCAAACCATACATAATTTTCACTACCATCTTGTGAACCACTTACATTTGTAATAGAACCCTTATGTGCATATTCATCCGCTGTGATAACCGGATAACACAAAACCATTGCGTTCGGTCTGATGTCCTCGCTGCGATTCCATACCTTCAAGAACTTATCTTCATTATAAAGAGTACCAAGAGAACCTGCCAAATGACCACCTGCCGAAAATCCACTCACAGCGATTTTATCTTTTGCAATTCTCCACTCATCCGCATGCTTTCTCACATGCGCCATTGTTGCCGCGAGCTGGCAAAGTGGTTCAAAATTCTTTGCTCGTTCGCCCACAGAATAGGTCAGAACAAACACATGATATCCTGCTGAAAAATACTCTTTTGCAACTGGTTCTCCTTCACGGTCCGATACCATACCATATCCGCCGCCCGGACAGATAATCATGGCTGGAAGTAATCTATCTTGCATCTCATTTGAAAATCCACATGTCTGAACGTATGCTTTTACACTACAGTTTTCTACTCCCTCTGGTTGAAATTCAAAATATCTCATATTCTTCTTCCTCCATATTATCCGGTAATCTTCGCCTGACCTCGCATGGTAATCATCGGCGTACCGTTTCCTTCCACATATTCTTTCGTGATTGTCACAATTCCAATGTTATCGTCTTTCGGAATCTCGTACATGATATCCAGCATAAACTCTTCGATAATCGAACGAAGAGCTCTGGCCCCTGTATCCTTCTTCATTGCCTTCGCTGCTATGGAATGAAGTGCTTCATCTGTAAAGTCTAATTTAACCTCATCAAGTGCCAGCAGCTTCTGATACTGTTTTAAAATCGCATTCTTTGGTTCTTGCAAAATTTTTACAAGCATGTCTTCATCTAAACCTTGTAGTGTGAAGATAATCGGAAGACGTCCGATAAATTCCGGTATCAT
>JAZOMR010000003.1:0-2643 GCA_045654105.1 Faecalimonas sp.
TAAATTACATGCAAAAATACAGAATAACCGAACGAAAAGTCATCTGTTTCCATTAAAAGCAGCATAGAAAAAAAGGTTAAAATCCGTACCTTTATTAAGGTGCGTCTAAAACAGGGGATAAATCCACAAAACACGGATTTATCCCCTGAAGTTATCCACAATTGAAAAGGAGCATCGCCCCATAACTAAAAATTAGTTATTTTGCGACACTCCCTCCTTTAACTTTGATAAATCTTATAACGTATCTCCACGTCTTACATATCCTGGTGTTTCAGCGTCTGCAACTAATTCCTTGCAGTGAAGTACCTTTGAATGTTTTCCAACAACATAGTTCTCAACGAGAATACCTTCTTCAATATAAGAACTTGGAAGAATTACAGAATTCTTAATGACAGTGCCTTTCTTAATCACACAACCACGTCCAACGATGGAGTTGATAACTGTACCTTCGATTATACATCCGTTAGAAATAACAGATTGTTTAATCTCTGCAGTATCAAAGTAGTGTGTTGGGCAAGAGTCATTTGTACGAGTAAAGATTGGCCAATCTTCATCAAATAAATCTTTTGTATCTTCATATTTAATTAGAGAAAGGTTTGCATCGTAGTAACTCTTGAAGTTTGTGATTGCTGCGAAATATCCTTCGTGTTTGTATCCACGCACATCTAATTCCTCACACTCAATGTTAATGATTTGAGAAAGTGTGTACATAGAAGATAAGGATCTTGCTTTGTTAATCAGTTCGATAAATAAATCTTTCTTCATAACATATGTGTCCATGAAAATGTCTCTTTCAGCTTCATTTCCGCGGTTTTTAGCAAGTGCCAAAACACCATTTTGGCGATTGAGTGTAAGGTATGCACAGTTCAAACAATTTGTAGTTGCATCATTGATAGAATGATACAATAAAGTGATGTCTGCGCCACTCTTGATGTGGTCCTTCAAAAGCATATCAAAATCTTGCGTAAAAATCATGTAATTTGGTGTGATTACAACATATTCTTCCTTCATCTTTTGGATACTGTCCATATTTTCTGCGAAGGCAGCAATATCAGTATTATAAATATCATTTTTAGAATGATTGTCCGCAAACAAAATTTGCAATTTACCCTTTTTAGAGTTGATGTTGTAATGACGTCCGCTGCCAAGATGTTCAATTAAGGAACGTGGATTATTCCCAGCGTATACTTGAATGCGGTCTATACCGCTATTGCTCATGTTTGAGATTGGGAAGTCAACAACTCGATATCTTCCAAGGAAAGAAAAAGCTCCGATAGGGCGGTAATCTTGCATTCCTTCTACCCAGATGTGATTTCCGGATGTATTAACAATTCCAAATGCTCTTGCCATATTATTTTACCCCCTCTACGTCATTTGCAATCAGTTCGATGTGGTCGCTGTCAGGACTACCTACCACAGCACCTTTTCCTATTCTTACGCCATCTGCAACTAAAACACGGTTTACAACAGCACCGTCTTCAACAATCGCGTTAGGCATCAAGACAGAGTCATAAACCTTTGCATTAGTACCAACCTTGGTACTTGTAAATAAAACAGAATTTTTAACTTCGCCGTCAATTACACAGCCTTGTGTAATGTATGCACGTTTAATATCTGCATTTGCACCTACGTATTGAGGTAATGTAGTCACATCTTCTGTATAAATCTTCCAAGCTGAGTCGCCAAGGTCTAGTTCGTTCTTGTCATCAAGAAGGTCCATGTTAGCTTCCCACAAGGAATCAATTGTTCCAACGTCTTTCCAATATCCTTTGAAATTATAAGCGTATAAATTGCGACCATCATTTAATAGTCTTGGAATGATGTCTTTACCAAAGTCATGGTGTGAATTTTCATCTACCATGTCCTCAACAAGCATCTGACGAAGAAGCTTCCAATTAAAAATGTAAATACCCATAGAAGCAAGATTGCTCTTTGGCACAGGTGGTTTTTCTTCGAACTCGATAATGCGTCCGGTTTCATTCGTATTCATGATACCGAAACGGCTTGCCTCATCCATAGGAACACCGATTACTGCGATAGTAGCATCTGCATTATTCGCCTTGTGCTGTGCAAGCATATCAGCGTAATCCATCTTATAAATATGGTCACCGGAAAGGATTAACACATACTCTGGTTCATATGTATCGATGAAGTCTATGTTTTGAGAAATGGCATCTGCTGTACCACGATAAACGTCTAAGTTGGCATCTGCTTTTTCACGAGGAGGTAAAACGAAAACACCACTGTTTTTCGCATCTAATCCCCAACGTCTGCCAGCTGCAACGTAGCTATTTAATAAAATTGACTCATATTGAGTAAGCACTCCAACGATATCAATACCGCTGTT
Organism: Faecalimonas sp.; assembly: GCA_045654105.1. GTDB lineage: Bacteria > Bacillota > Clostridia > Lachnospirales > Lachnospiraceae > Faecalimonas. Next base: position 2,348 of record JAZOMR010000003.1, read on the forward strand.
TGCGCAGTTGCTTAACGGGAAGTCAACAATACGGTATTTGCCACCGTATGAAACTGCCGGTTTGGCAACTTTGTTAGTTAAGTCATGTAGACGAGACCCACGGCCACCGGCCAGAATCATTGCTAACATATTGTTTTGTTTCATAACGAATCCTCACTTTCGATTTGCTAATTTTTATTATACAACCTTTTGTTAATTTTGGCTATAAATTCGATAAAAAATCTAAAAAAGTGTATAAAATAACCAAAATCTTCCATATATCGACATGATTCATGAGCAAATCGACCTTGATTAGA
>JAZOMR010000004.1:0-44085 GCA_045654105.1 Faecalimonas sp.
TATCTCACATATGCAATAAATGTTTTCCCACTTCCAGCTAACATTTCATCCACCTTCTCGAACGTGCTGGTAAAAATACTTCCGCTACTTGGCTCAATATAAGTCACCGTTTTTGCATCATATCCAATTAACAAGATTGCATTGGAACCATCTTTCATTGCAATCACAGGCACTCCCTTATCAATCAGATAGCGCATTGACTCAGAAGAACAGCCACGGAAACGCAGTGCTTCTGTTTTCAAATGCTTCTCCATAATCTGTTCTACCGATGCGTCACCCATTTCAGAGGCTACATCTACCTTTTTCCCTTCATAAGCCAGCACTCTTCTAACACAGGCTGCAAGTGTGGATTCTCCGGCATTCGGTGTAAATCGGCTAACTTCAAAATTACGATACCAGGATACGCGGTTTCCATCCTCCCACGCATAATTTTGTTTAGGAGAAATCACAACTCCCGAAAGCGCATCCGCAAGGGCAATGGCATCTCCACCATTTTCAAATATGCCCTTCTGCTCACCGAGACCATAGACATAATAATATTTGGCATTGGCATCCTTTTCAAATTCCAACGTTGTCGGTGCCTCAACAAGCATCTGCTTGGTTTTCATGGTTTTAGCCTTCTTGTCTTTAAGGCCGTTTGCAAAAACAAAACGATATTGTGTCTGTTTTAAATCTGTCCAGTAAGAATCCAGCTTCACCTGTTCGTTTGCTGAAGTCTCATTGTTTGTAATGTAGTCTTCCGTGGTTTCTTGATATACATTTCCACTTTTCGTTCCCTGCTTTAGGGTAATCTGGTTGTTTCCAATAGTTGCCGCCAAAATATAAACGCCAGGTTTCTCATAGGTTTTTAACACTTTATCATTGATATTTCGGATTTCTAATCGGTTCATGCCTTGCACCTTACTACCCAAAACATCAACTCCAACATCCTCCGGTCTGGAGATACCATAAACAAAATCGCTTCCCACAAATCCCAGTGGAACAACAACCTCTCCCGACTTCACCGCAACAATTCTTTTACTGTCTTCTGTAAAATCCCAGATTTCTGTTTCGGTCTTTCCATTGTTTGTCTTCTGATAAGCAAGCAAACGCCCATCAGCTGATGCAACATATTGACCTCTCTGCAAGCCTTCTATGAGCACGGTACGCTCATTTTTCTCAAATGCCACCTTCAATAAAGTGCCATCCACCATAGTGTATAAAACGCCCTGCCCCTTGTTATAAAAAGCAAGTTCGCTTAATTCGCTCTCAATTACGAGACCGGAATCGTTGCTCGGTATAAATGCAACCTCCTCCACAATATTTTTAGAAACATCGTAATAATAGATTGCAATTCCGGATTCCCCTTCGTGAATCCCTCGATTCATATAGCCGCACACTGAAAATGTCATGCTTCCACTGGATTCCATGGAAAGCAATTGAATGGAGTGGTGGTCGAGCCAGTTTCTCACATCCTCTTTTTCCGCGTCAGCAAAACTAAATACAAGGGTAAATGCATCCTTATCCTTATTATAATTCCAAAGCTCATTGGCCTGAACAAAGGCTACAATCGTGCCTTTTTCATTCACCTTATATGCTAGATTCTTATCTGCAAGCCCCAGAATAACACCCTTACTGCTCAGTACAACATTGGAGGTATTGAAAATCTCTTCCGTTGTTCTGTCATATTCCAAAAGATAAATGCGCTCTTTGCCGTAAGAAACCTTGAAAAATTCTTTTACATTATAGAGCTCCTCTTTATTGTTATCACCTGCACATTTCACCTGATAGCTTAACAGAACGGAAGTGTATGCAGTTTTTGTCTCCTTGATTTCATAATGCAAATCCCCTACCATTTCCGGCTTTAACTCACCCCACATGGAATGTTTTAAATCCGAATGGATGGTTACATGCTGTAAGGTGGAGTTATCACCGGACGCATTTGCCTCCATCACCTTCTTAACAGCATCCTCATTTTCTTTTTTTAGCATGTTTGTGTGCAATTCTTGCACGTAATCCAGACATTCCTTCACATGATACTCATTGTCTTTCGCAATTCTTGTATAATAGTGAAGGGAGGTTTCACCCTTATTCAGTATTAATTTCAGAACCGCTTCCCTATCTTTTTTCAAAACACCTTTGAAATCCAGTGTCATCTTATTTTCTATTTTATCAATACTATCTTCGTATAACTGCTCTGTTCCATCCAAAGAATACACCTCGTACTTCAACGAATCGTATCCATTTTCATTATGAGAAATCTTCACAGTTAATTTCTCCTGCTCGTCGCATATGGCTATTGTGTCTCGCATAGATACCACGTTCATCTCTTGCTTATGCCCAACCAAAAGATTCACTTCTTTTCCTTCCACCATGAAGGAGAGTGTTGGAAGTGTGGCCGCATCCATATCTGCAGTCATATCCGCATTTCCCCGATTGGTCCAAAAACTGAAACCAATCAAGGCCGCAATAAACACAATCCCTAAAACTACAATCTTAATTGTTCGTTCTTTCATTTAATAATTTCCCCAATGTAGGCTTAATATGGAAAAACTCCTCACAAGCCTGAATGCTTTCCTGATTATTTTTCTTTTTCCCCGTTTTCACCGCGCGAATTAATATATTCTTCGGTGTATGCTCCATATCAATAAACTCTAAAATCTGAGCCTCATACCCTTGACTCTCTAAGTATTCCGCACGCATAGCATCGGTAATCAAAGCTGCCATACGCTCTTTGATAAGGCCATATTTAAACAATGGCGCCAGCAACTCACTATGCATCTGCCCATTCAATTCATGTTGACAGCAAGGCACAGATAAAATCACCTTGGCGTTCCATCCCACTGCTTTATCCAAGGCAAAATCCGTTGCCGTATCACAGGCATGAAGGGTAACAACCATATCAACCTCGTCCACACCGGTGTAATCTGCGATATTGCCCTCTAGGAATTTCAGTTTCTCATACCCGTATTTTTCACTCAACTCATTACAATGGCGAATCACATCCGTCTTCAAATCCAGTCCAATAATACGCACATCATAATTTTTCAATTCATGCAGATAATAGTACATCGCAAAAGTCAGATAGGACTTGCCGCACCCAAAATCCAAAATAGTTATTTCTTTATTCTTATCCAGTTGTGGCAAAACATCCTCAACAAACTCAAGGAAACGATTAATCTGACGGAATTTGTCAAACTTGGTACGCACGATCTTTCCTTCAGAAGTCATAACACCTAAATCCTGCAAGAATGGAACAATCATCCCCTCTTGCAAAATATATTTCTTGCTGCGATTATGAGATAAATTTACCTCCTTCACACAACCCGTCTGCTGCTTTTTCTGAATGGTTACCTTGCCCTTCTTACTTACAAGAACAGTTGCTTTAAACTGTTTTGTCTCCAACTGCATCTGTTTAAAGGACTGCATATAATCTGCAAGCTTCTCAACTGCTTCAGCTACTTCATAATTGTGGTGAAAGGCCTGATTGTTCTTATGCTCTTCACACTGAAAAATCAGAATGTCCCTCTTGAGAATTGGGCGCACCTTTACCTTGGTGATTCCATTCTTATCCTTTGGGTTGCTAAGTGTTGCCCCAAGGAAATCTATATTCAAACTTTGCTCTAATAATAATCTAATTTCTTGCATTTGTTACCTCTTATCAAATTGGTGTGTCTTATATTTTACTCCATTTTAACGATGATGACTAGACATTGTTCAATATTTTTACTCAAAAAACAGGTGTCGGGAAAACCGGCACCTGCTTTGGAGTATTTATCCTATTCTTCATCATCTTTAAATTTCAATATATCATTTGGCGTACACTCTAAATACTTGCACATTCTGCCAAGAAGTGTTAAATCTACACCTCTAACCTTATTCTTACAATAGTTATTAAGCTGTGTTCTCTGCATACTGCAATTGATACACAACTTGTTTTTACTAACATTCTTCTCTTTTAATACCGTTTCCAAATCAATATATAACTTACTCATATTTCTCACCCGTGCTTATTATATGAAACTATGTATTGAAATATAAGTTGTATAGTTGTACACTATATAGTAGTACATCCTATATTTTAAAAAGGAGGCCATTATGAAACGAAAAGTATTTTTAATTATTTTATGTCTGTCATTCGCACTAGGGATTTTTTATCTCCAGTTTAGTCGCAAACCGACTGTTAACAATATTGTAACGAACGCTGACTCCTCTGGGTATGCTGCTTCGCTTACCATTACAGCAAACAAACTCGTTATACTGGACCAAAATAAATTTCAACAGGCTTTAATTAATCATATTCTTGATAATGATTTTAAAAATATGATGTTCTCCTATGATGTCATGGGGTATGCAAATGAGTACACCGTTACTGTACATACAAATGCTTTGACAAAAAAATTAGGGGTATCTGCATTCACTTTTAGATATGTGCCTGAGATATAACAGAGAAACAGCCGTATTTCTACGACTGTTTCTCTTAATTATCTAAAGAAATGATGGGCGATTGGACTATTTTTATAAGTTGTTATATTTTGTTATTGAAGTTGTCCTAAAGTTGTCCCAAAATACAATCATCAATGTCTCCTATCAATCCCTTAGACATCCAATTGGGACTACGTAAACTCCATCTTCTCTTCGATACGCATAATCACCCACTGCTGTCAACACCAATAAAAACGCAGGTGCTTTCATTTTATCCGTATCTATCTTACTTGCTAATGTTTTTAATGTTAACGCCCCATGCTCAATAGCATTTTCTCCACCTATTTTGATTTCCACCAGTCCATAACTTCCATTTCTTAGGTGAATTACAGCATCACATTCCAAACCAGATTTATCACGATAGTGATACACCGAACCCCCACTAGCATCCGCATAAACTCTCAAATCTCTAATACACATTGTTTCGAACAACAGGCCAAATGTTTCTAAATCATTCATTAAGTCATTTGGTCCTAATCCTAATGCTGCAACAGCTATTGACGAATCTATATAATATCTGGTATCTGATGACCGAATGGCCGTTTTGGACCGCAGATTGGGGTTCCATGCCGGCATATCTTCAATAACAAATATTTTCTTTAATGCATTCACATATGACATTACCGTATCTTCATCTAAAGAATCCACATCATTCGCCTGCATATCTGCCTTTAACATTGCATTAGACACTTGTGCCCCTTGATTTCTTGCATAAGAACGCATAAGTGTCTTTACACGTTCTGCATTCCTTTTGACTTCATCTACCCTTGATATATCTTGATTTACAATCGCATCATAATAATCATATGCCTGTTCAAGCGCCACATCTTCTTCCATGAATGTAGCACGTGGCCACCCTCCCCGGCATACTAAAAACGCTATTTGATTTAGATTTAATGTATTAATCGCTCCAATCTGTTCAGGCGTATCAAACAATTCCGTTAATCTCACGCTTCCATTCGATTCTCCGGATTCAAATAAGCTCATTGGTCGCATAAGAACCCATGCGAATCGTCCTGTTCCCGTATGCTGTATAGCATCTGATTTTGCTGGTACAGCAGACCCCGTTAAGATGAATTGCCCCTCTTCATTTCTATGATCTACTTCATATCTTACAGCATCCCAAAGTTTTGGAGCTATTTGCCATTCATCTATTAGCCTTGGTACATCTCCAGTCAGTAAGAGCGATGGATTGATATCAGCTAACATCATATTCTGTTTCAGGTTATCTGGCTTTGACATATACAAAACACTCTTTGAAAGTTCTTCAGCTGTTGTAGTTTTTCCACACCACTTTGGTCCCTCCACTAAAACTGCACCTTTTCCTTTTAACTTCTTTTTTATTAATTCATCTGCAATTCTTTTCTTGTATTCCTTCACAATCATCACCTCTTATCTACTAGTATAACCGTTTAGAATATTTTTATCAATGTTTTTCGGTTGTTTGGCTGCGTATTTTTCGGTTGTTTGGCAATTGTTTGTTCGGTTGTTTGGTATCCCGTTCTTATTAGCTTTTTCATCGTTCTAATTCAACACGATATTCTCGATAATTTGCCTTATGAGAAAGTCGGCAAAAATGGGCAAAAAAAGTTGTCCCAAACAGGCTTGAATGCAAAAAAAGCCTTGAAAATCAAGGCTTTCTTGCTTAGTTATCTAAAGGAATGAGGGGCGATTGGGCTAGTTTTATAAGTTGTTATAACGTATTAAACCCGCATGGAATGTGGGTTTATGTTTTGTGTGCGTATTGTAAGTTGTTATATCTTGTTACAAGAGTTGTCCCAAAGTTGTCCCGAGTTCAGAAATTTTTCGGTTGTTCGGCTTGGATTTTATTGGGTCATTATTGGGTCTTTATTGGTTCATTTATAGGTTCATTTATAGGTTCATTTTGAACCATTAACCATTTATCAGTCTGTTAAAGCTTCATTTAAAGCCTCATCGTATGAAGCTTTGAAATGAATTAAGAACATTATTCTATTTGACAAGTGATATTATTGCTTTTTCACTTCTCTTATAATCCATACAATACCACACACAATAAATATACCCATTACAACCCAAAACGCAATATCAAACGGCAATCCAAACTCTGTTTGCAACACCTGTAAAGTTTGCGCACTACCTAGCATTGCAAGGATATATAAAAGAATGTTCAACAATCGACCATTATTGCTAATTTTTCGTTCCTGATAAATATTTAAAGTTTGTATTTTAAAATCAATTGCTTGTTTATATCTCGAATAGGAATATGTATTCTTTAAATTATCAATTACATTCAAAGTGACAATAGGAACATGAAGCGGGTACAACTGACTTTGCGCATAAATTTGATGGTCTACAACTTCCTCTAACTTATGGTGTATCTCATAATCTATTATCATCTTCAATAATATAAATATCTTGAATCCTTCTAACATGATACAATCATTCATGATGTGGTGTTTATCTTTTTGAGGAACAATATTCGTAACCAGCCCTAAATATTCCGTTGAATAATATTCAAACGCGTCAGTAGCAGAGATATTTTTGACACTTAAATTATCAATTTTTCCGCCTAGTACATGCTGAAAATAATCCGAAACATTCTCAATATCGTTTGATAAAACAAGTATATTATGCACATAACTGTAATTTCCAATTTCCCATTTATTATTCGATGATTTTGTCAAAAAATTATACACATTTGAAAAAATTACATCAGATATCTTGCGATTATCTTCCCTGAATTCCAACTCATCAAAGTATTTGATTTTTCTGATGGGTTTAATCCCATAATTATTAGTACGTCCATAGATCGATTTCGAATCCAACGGGATACCCGTATTATAATCGATTAGTTCGAAGTTAATAATTAATGACCCACTCATAAAGAATGCTATAGGATCTACTTGGTATATCTTTTCGTCAAACACAACTAAAAAGCGTTCCATGTTAAAGCAAGTCCTTACTTGTGTTAACATGGAGTCCAACAGCGCTTTTGCTGAATGTTCCAAGTAAAGTGTTGTCATCATTTCATCAGTAAATTTATCATAATTTTCATTATACTGTTCAAAATCCTTCTCGAAATGAAACGCTGTTATTCGATTTAGCGAATCATACTCCGGTACATAACGACACTTGGCATAAGGTGTAATATATGTGTTGTTATGAGAAAGACCTGCTACGTGAAATTTAGACCATAGCTCTTTTTTCTTCACTCTTTTACCCAAGCGAACGAAATGATGCTTTATTTTATGAACATCATACGCTGCCATGAAAACAACGGTATCTTTCTTGTGTTCTTGATTTGATATAGTTTCTTGTTGTTTTTCCTTTTGCTTAGTCACACATCAAACCTCCCAAACCGTTTCATCACCACAAATATTACGTATTTTTAGTCGAAGCGGTTTTTCTCTACTACAAATACGTCCATCCCAGAATTCTTTTGTCTTTCTGCCATCAACAATTACAAATCCATTCTTGTCAATTTTGATTTCACTATCAGAATGCCATTCTCCTTCATTTACAGTGCAATCTACACTTAAGAACTCGATAAGTTCTAACCCTTCCTCACTGATTTCAATCGGCTTATACGGCTTTTTGTCTGATGAATTAAGAAATGCCTTTTGGTTAAACTCAAAGATTTTTGACAATACGCGGTCACTAACAAACTTATCGATAGTAATCGCATATCCACCAAACAAATCTTCGTGTACTTCTTCCACATGAAATTCCGTATAATCGCCGATAATTACATCATCCAAAATTGTTTTCAAATCCCTTAACTCAATTTCTACATCCGTGCTATCATCTTCTTTGATGAACTTCTGAATTTCTGCTTCATCAGTAATATCTATATGGTACACAATAACTTTCTTGATATTGCTATCCAAATCAGGAATAGCTTGATGAATAATACGGTTTATTGTTACTTTATCCAGTAATTTCGAAGAACTATCCATTAAATTTGGTACATAAACTGGAATTACTCCTAGTTTACTGTCGGAAATTGCACCTTCCCAAAACGAATCAAGAGAATCTTCATTCTTTAATCCTGGAATTAATGCTTTAATTTTATCCATTGTTTGTACTGGGTTGCGATAAAGCTGTACTCCGTCCCTAATTTCAAGCACATCGAATTCTGCTCCATCTACTTTCAAACGATCACGTGTAGTTTGAATAGAATTTAATCCAATATCACAATGAATAAACTTACGCCCAAGTTTATTTGCGACTGCTGCAGTTACACCACTTCCTCCAAAAAAATCAGCAACTATCGTTTTTGAGTTTGAAGATGCTTTAATAATACGTTCAAGTAACTCCTCTGGTTTTTGCGTTGCATAATCAAGTTTTTCTTTTGCCATCGCATTAATGGTTGCTACATACCATGTGTCAGATGGCAAAACTTTGTCTTCTGGAATTTCCGATGTTTCACTTTTTGTGGTTACCATCGCTCCCTTATAATTTAATCTGTTTTTTGACCCCTCTGTCATTAAATTATGGTCATCTAATACATCTAAATAATTGAATATCCATTCATCTGATTTGCTATAAAAATATATAGTATCATGCTTTGGATTCCACTGTGTTTTACCACGACCTCCCCACAAATACCACCAAACAATTTCGTTTCTGAATTGTTCTTCTCCAAATACTTCATCAAGCAATATTTTTACATAATGACCGATATGCCAATCAAGATGAACATAAATTGAAGCCTTATCACTCATAATGGTTTTAATAGCCATAAGATTTTCATACATCCAACTAAGATACTTTTCTTTATCCCAAACATCACCATACATCTTTTCTTCAAAAGCTTTAAGCTCATCAATATCAAGTTCTTTTTCGGCTTGTGCAATAACTTCTGCAACTTTTGGATTTCGTCGAATATAAACCTTTTTTGCATAATCGGCCCCACTCGCAAACGGGGGGTCAATATATACAAGGTCTACCTGAATCCCTTGCTCTTTTAAATAAGCACATGCAGAAACACATTCACCTCGTATAACCATATTCCCATCTTCGTTTTTACCCACTGTTTCCTGTTTTTCCATTTCATACAAGGGCATACCTCGCTGGAGTATCATAGAAACATCATCTGCACCTTTGTATTTCAAGATTCTGTTGAAGTTACCAAGCACCGCTTGTCCTTCCACTGGTTCTGGTATAAATGGTACATATTTAATCGGCATAATCTTTCATCCTTTCATAATAAATATTATAACTATTTTGTACTTCAAATATTTTTTCATATAAAGTATCATGTGCAGCAACAGCATGTTCATGACGTTTCTTATCTTTAATCTGCTTTTCAGAAAAAATTGAATTGACATATTGAGAACTCAAAACAACAGCAAAAGCAATAATAGAAATTATGTCTTGCGTTTTACCAATCCTTTCCGCAATATTAGTAAAGGTAATAAGACATAAAAATGACAAAAAAGCCAAAAATGTTAACATATCTGCTCTAAATAAAAACTGTTTCTGCTTCTTGCGTTTGAAATCAATACTATCTTTAAAGGTTGAAAGAATATTCTCCATCTCCGAGCATCCTTTTTGCGCTTCCTCGATGTTGATTTCATCTTGAGAAACGTCAATCCCTTTAGTTTTTAAGTCAGTCATTTTTGAATAAATATTTTCTATAATTGCTCTTTCTTTTTTTATTTTCTTTCCTCTATCAACAATAAACCGCTCAGCCATATCACAAGAATCTGCATAATATTTTGAGTAAACATAGAAGAAATCCGCATATGTCAAAAACGCACTTGAAATCGCTACAGCTGATACAACATAACTCCAACTTTCAAATTCCACAAATGATTGAACAATAATACAAATAATAATAAAAACAATGTATGACAATAGTAACAGGTTGTGCCTCTTCATTATTTTTCCTCCGTAAAAAACTTACATATTTTCTGATATGCCAACAACAGCCTAGCCTTCTCTGGCAATGTATCTTCCAAATACAAATAATCAAAACGTTCATATCTATACGCATTGTTGTTATACTGTGAAAACTCTGTTTCCATAAAAGTTTTCTTATCCTTAAAGGTAGGGTCTTTTGCATAAATTTCCCCTTTTGTCTCCACAACAATTACTTTGTGTATTTTTCCATCTTTGCGCTTTACAATAAGAAAATCCGGTGTATATACACCAATATAGCTCCATTTGTTATCATTTTTCTTGTAACACTTAATCTTGAACTCTGTCATTGCGCGGTCGCCATTATAATAAACCTCTAATCCTAACTGCTCAATCTCGTCAAAAGCAAGGACTTCCTTTAAGAACTCCTGTTCAAAATTGCTGTCCATTTTGTATGGCAAATAATGGAATGAACGATTTTTGTTTTTGTGTGATGTTGTTTGGCGCCTCAACTCAGCAACAATTTTTTCATTGCCAGTTTCTATCGCAAGGTCAATTAATTTCTGTGTCTTTGCATCAACTTTTAATTTCCCCTTATCATCTAACAGGATATTTTGAACGACTTGTTGAGGCGGATAATATTCTTCTGGCTTATCCGTGTGTATTTCCGTCGTAAAATTTGATAAATTTATAAGATTTGCTTCCTCTAAAATTAATTCTTCTACCGTTTCAAACTCCTGTTTATCATTAAACGCCTTGCGAATATTTGCTTCTACTAACTTTCGATTGTATTTTGAACTATAATAACGTGATCCATCTTTGTCATATGTTATTTGTAAGAAAACACATTGCAACTGCTCTGAATATTTCATTAATTCATCAATTGTAGGAAAACCAAATCCGCCTTTCATAATACCATATATCCAAGAATTAAAAGTTGCCGGTTCAGAGCCATATTCTGTATCATCCACAGTAATAGTTGTGTTTCCTTCATTCATCAATAAGTCCGTTGTTTTGATAATGCCATCTGCAATACGTGCCGAAGCTATCGAAGTTTCAATGTCTATTTCAGGATTTGCTTTTTCAACCGTAAGTGTGTCATATTTTATTTTCAGCTGATAAAAATCCACCTTCGGCAGCTTCAAATATTTCGTACGATTAAATCGTTGTAATGGTCTTTTTGTGTTGTCCGTGCTAGTAAACTCCTTGAGTGAAATATGGTGTTGCTGTTCAAGTTGCACATTTAATTTCTCCGCATTGCTTTCATTTAAGTAAATAAGTGCTGTTTCCGGATTCCCCTTAACCACCTGGCGCAAACAACGGCAAGAGGTTTGTAATACCATATTTGTAGGACAATCCCCCTCTTGAGATAGGATAATCCCTGTTAGAGTACGACAATCCCATCCTTCTTTGCCGATCTGCACAAGTAGAATAATACGCATCTTAGATATAGACTTATCCAAAACATCAAACTGCATTTGGCTATCCGCAGACATCTTATACTGTTTATTTCCTTTATGAAATTTGAGAATTGTATCAACACCCAATCCGTATTCTCTCACAATTCGGGATACCAATGGGTATACTATCTCCTCTAATTTCTCAATAGTACCACAATAAATCCCCAGTTTTGCAGTTAAACCATCTGGATACATGGTATCTTTATAGATATCCAAAAATTCACGCACACCTTTTTCTATAATCACGCTACTATCGGCAATTTCTGCTATTTTCACAATAGGACGTTTTAGAAAATTTCCCACACCGTCAATCAAAGGATAGTAATATACAATATTCGTAATTTCTGCTGTGCCAATAGAAATTTTATCTGCCACTTTAAATTTCTCTGCTTTTTCAAGATAAGGTGTCCCTGAAAAACCGATAACAGAATTCACAGTATGATTCTGCGCCCATTTTGTAACAACGGCACGGAGCTTAATTTCATCGCTAACGGCATGATGTACTTCATCGATAAAAACAGAAAGCGACGGTACTTTACCCATAAGATTGCGTAATTCATTCGCTTGCCTGTCTTTTTCATCATCGCTCTCCTCAAACAAACTAATTTGCCCATCCTTTTCTTGAATGCGGTCAAGAATAACTTTTTCCGCATTTGTAACTGCAACCAAGCCAAAAAGTTCCGAAAGTGGCTGATGATTTGCGATTTTCTGCACATTTGGGTTTTTTGTTTTATTTGATTTTTTTGCACTCTTTGCTTGATCCAAGATTTCAAAGGACATCATTCTCTTAATATCTGTAGCTGCAGGTTCTGGGATAATCCAAGCCGGATTAAAATTCTGTATAGTCTTAAGACTTGGAACTACCGACGATTTCAAGCCTGATGGAGCAAATATGATGAAATTATGTGCAAATGCAGGATTCGTAGGCTCATTAAGCGCAAAATACAAATCAAGATAAATAAATGCAGCCATCAAATATGTTTTACCCGCACCCATTGGCAAACTAAACAAATAATCTGTATAGGTCACACCATAAAATATCTTGCGGAAAAACTCATCATAATCAATACTGGCTGGTTCCTTCTTGATTTGCTTTTCAAGTTTTTCCGAAACCTGTTCACCTTTATCATTCTGAAGACATGCATATTCAAACAATGCTGCCGCCGCTGGATTTCCCTGCAGGTATTCACGTGCAGAAGTTGATAATTCAATGTCATTTAGATTGATTGAATTAAATGCACCACATCTGAATAAGGATTCTAGCGGCTTACATTCACAGCCTATTTTAAGAAACAAATATATTTTAATTGCTTCTACTTGTGCATCGCGCATTTGCCCTGTTTTCTCTACATATTCAACTAAATTGCGAGCAGTGCAATTGTCAGAAGCATACCACTCCTTGCACTTGTTTTCTATCATTTTATAGAACATATTGTTCCTCCATTTTTATGCTTTTACAAATTTTTGATTTGGGCTTTTCGGTTTGTCCGGTATTGTCATTCTGATTTTTCCACTCTCAACAAGCGGTGCTACAATCTGTGACATAACATGATTTTTAGATTTCCCTACAAACGCCACTATTTCACTTCTTGTTCGTGGTGTTGAACAAAACTCAATAAGAGAATCTGAAACTGGCATTGTTTCCCCAAACAAACCATTCTTCATAACAACCTTGAACTCCCCATGAACTACTGAAAACAAAGGTGCTGGAAGCCCCGCATTTGCAAATTCACTTCTCATAGTAGGAATTCCTGAATATCTATTCTCTGTTACCTTTAATAGTTCAAGCATATTTGCTAGGGCTGCATTTCGTGTCTCTGGACGTACTTTCCCAAGCACATCAATAGATATTTTCCCATATAACCCACCACTGTTGATAATTTCCATACGATCACGATACATCTCAATGCGAATTGGAACGTTTTCCGTATGAATACTATAATCACGGTGAACTAACGCATTCAGTATTGCCTCACGAACAGCCTTGATTGGATATTCTGGTTTGTCTGCTCGATGTCCATTATCATCAATAATGGTTTTTGTACGACTATTTTTTCGGACAAACTCAACTGCTTCTTCTAGCATGTCTGGAATGGCTCCCGTAATTCGTTTATTATCTATAAATCGCTCTCCATCCACTCCAACTGTCCCTTGCTCTGTTCCAGGTAGAGAAACGGCAGTAATACAAAGTTGAGGAAAATAAGCTTGTGGATATTTTGAAAATGTCATAAGTCCTGCAAGTGTAGGAAGACCATTATTCATAACGCCCATTAATTCCAAAATGTCTTTTTCGGATACATTATCAGCGAGATTCTTCCTTTCCCTTTTAACAGCTGACAAATACTCATCCATACGTTTTTCGTCAATCATATTTAGTTTCGCATTCTCTAGTGTACGAACATCATCGCGTATTCTTTTTCTAAACGCTTCATAGCTATAGATTTCATATTCACTCATTGGTTCATCAGATTCACCTACACGGACATAAGATCCTTTAATACGGCCTACACCTTTGTAAAACACGGGGCGTTCTGATATATCGACACCCGGTATCTCCGCAGAAACAACAGTCTTTCCTTCTATTTCACACATTGTAAATAATGCTCGCACGGTAGGTTCCATCTGTTTGCATTGTTCGGTTACTTTCTTTTGCAGATCTTGCGCATCATAAACACCGTTAATAGCATAATCGTCTGATTCATCGACTCCAAAAATAATAATTCCACCTTCATCCTGATTTGAAAACGAAGACAATGTATCAAATAATCTCGTAGGACACCCCTGCATTGCGGCTTTTAATTCAACCGTTTGACTCTCTGACTTTAATCTCTGTATATCTAAAACAATTCTTTTAAGCGCTTCCTTTTGCATTAACGATACCTCCTTGCAAATACTATTGTAATTATACACTATTGATATTATACAAATCAAGTATTAACGATTTTTCTTTTGAATTAACGATTTTTCAAAAGATTTAACGATATCGTTAATTCAAATCGTTAATCCATCTTTTTATATAAGTTGTTTTATCACTTCTTCGAACTTCTCTCCTATCCTTAATACTCCAATACCCGTCCATCGCAAGATACGCATTTTGTATTACAAATGCTTTCTTGTTAGGGGAATGCCCCTAAAACCCCTCTATATCCTTAAAGTCACATTAAAATCGCGTTTTCTCACATCACTTCTGCCGATTTTTACACCACTTGTCACATCACTATCACATTAACTTCACATCACTTTTGTAACTTTTGATTTTCAACTCGAAAACAGTCACATCAAAACCGCTAGTTTGTCACATCATTTCTTCAAATTTCCACATTACTTTTCACATCATCCTCACATCAATGTTGCATCACTTTTTTAAAACACCATTTTATGGGTACCAATTCCGAAAATACACCATCTTAGTCGCTGTTCATCTTCGCTAAAACACTGTATGCTTTTATTACAACATATCGAAAGGGGAATTATAAACAAATGCAAAAACGGGCTTTAACAATTAACGAGGCGGCAGAATACTCCGGTATTGGTCGCAATACTCTTCGTGCTTTGATAGGATGGGGTAAGATTCCGGTGATACAGATAGGTAATAAGACCATTATTCGCACAGAAACACTTGATTTGTTTTTGGCTACAAACGAAGGAAAAAATCTAAAAAACACACATGAAGTAATTGCAGTATAAACACTTCGCAAGGTATAATACAGGTAAACTAGACCAACAGCCCCTTGCAGTGAGAAAGGAGAAATTTTAATGGGAAAAGATTTGCAAGGGAAAGTATTACCTAATGGCATTACGCAACGAAAAACAGGGATTTATCGTGGGCGTTTCAATTACAACGGCGAAACATATACTCGCGATAATGCCAACTTGAAAGAATTAGTACAAGAATTAGAAGACTTGCGTTATGAAGTGAAACATGGTTTAAAAGGCAAAGGCGACCAGATTACTTTGGATGCTTGGTTTGATGTGTGGTTAAATGTACACAAGAAAAAGTCAATTAAGGAAAGTACACAAGTGCGCTACTATGACTTTTACCATCGTTATATCAAGAAGCAACTTGGCAATCAAAAAATGTCAAATATTGCTCCACTTACTTTGGAACGTTTGTTTCAAAACATGGCTGACAAAGACTATAGCACAAAGACCATACGAGATGTTTATAACATCCTCAATTCCATGTTTAAATACGCAATACATAATCGATTGATTGCGTTTAATCCTTGTGCCGGTGTGTGTCTCCCGAAGACAAAGACAAAAGAAATACGTGTGTTAACACTGGAAGAACAAAAGGAAGTTGTTGCTCATGCTAGAGGACGGCTGTATGAGAATCTGATTTTAGTCGCACTCGGTACGGGTATGCGTGGTGGTGAGATGCTTGGATTAACTTGGGATGATGTAGACTTCCGAAAACGTGAGATTTCCATCAACAAGACCCTCGTTCACATTAAGGATCCACAGACAGGCATTTATACATTTAAATACCAGACACCTAAAACCAAGAATGGAATTCGCAAAATACCAATGCAAGAATCTGTATATCAAGCGCTCAAAAAACAGCACGTACAATTAAAAGAGATGCAACTAACTTGCTCCAATTGGGAGCCGACAGACAAATTCGACAACCTAGTGTTTGTCGGGAAGAATGGAAAACCTATCACAGAGCATACATTCCAAGTTGCTTTAAACCGGATTGAAAACTCCATAAACAAAGAACGATTAAAAATCGCTGAAGAAAAAAAGATACCTTACGAACCAATTCCTCACTTCTATCCCCATGCACTTAGACATACGTTTGCAACACGTTGTTTTGAGGCAGGGATTGATGCGAAGGTGGTTCAGGGGTACTTAGGGCATTTTTCAATTTCCATTACACTTGATTTATACACGCACGTAACAAATGATAAAGCCAAAACAGAAATGAACAAATTAGAAGATTTATACGAAGCAATTATTTAAAATAAACTGCATAAATTCCTTTAGATAAGTTGTCCCGAGCAGGAAAACGGGTCAAAAAAGTTGTCCCAAAGTTGTCCCAAATGCTCCTCCAACAGAGAAAAAGCCCTGTTTCCAAGGCTTTTTCTCTTAGTTATCTAAAGGAATGAGGGCGCTCCAGTGTAGTTTTGCAAGTTGTTATAACTTGTTGCAGCCCCATGAAATAAGTATATTTCGTATTTTTTGCTTGTTATATCTTGTTATATGTTTTCATAGGATGTGGCCAAAAATTGGCCAGAAAGAGAAGATATCATTAATCTTTTACCTACTAGAATTAAACTTATATCTTCCCTCTATAAATATTCATAGTAATCACATGCCAACAAGGAATTATTCAAATTAACATTAACATCTCGAACATCCAAATCCTTATATTCAAAATCAGTTAATAATGTCTGAATATCTAGACCTGTCAATTTAACCAAATAAACTATATTGGCACCACTTTTGAGCATATTATATATAGCAGTCTTCTTGTAACTCTCTGCCGGATACAAATAACGCTTTTTCTTACCGTTGGAAACCATTTCTAACATTTCATTTAAGGCTAATCTTTCATATACTCTTGGTAATGTGTTATTTATCCCTTCTCGTTTTCCTTTTTTGTTTGCTGTAGCATATAAATATTCAAATATTCTATCGTTTTCCTTGTAGACATTTCCATATTTCTTTTCTGTATATTCAACAGTAAAAACAATGTCTTTTCTCAAGTTGTTTGGTATCTTTATCGTTACATCATTGTATACGATATACCTAAATCTTTCATCCTTTATATCACCAAGAACCAACTCTAATAATTGACTTGTTTTTATAGGGATAATTAAACTTAATTTTATAAATAAACGTGCAATCAACACATCTAAATACAAAGTTTCATCTAATTGTCTTTTGAAATTACCCATTTTATTACTTTCAATATATTCATCTATCGTTAGTAATACCTTGTTTACCATTGACATAGGCAAAAATTTTTTACTAACTGACCGTTCTACCCTATTCAAATACTTACTCTTAAATGTCGATGTGCTGACATATCCATTTAACTCTGAAAACTTTTGATTTTTACTAATCAAAAAGCCAAACAATGATTTTAATGCAGCGATATGAGATGTCAACTGTGCATCTGTTCCAATATTCTGTATAAACGCATATTCGAAAAAATCATCAATATTAGCCTCATAAAGATTAAATACCCTATCTTCTAAGTTGTAAGCTTTCAAATACAACTGAAAATTCTCAATCTGTTGTTTATAAGTGTCATCTTTAGACAAGAACTCATTTACAAACGCATTAAATCTTTCAAAATTACTTTCTACCATTATTAATCTCCTCTCTCACTACTTCTAAACTATTCAATACTTTTCATGGAGCTATAATTCTGCCATCAAACCAAAAACTAATTATTGCTTAATTCAGGCATTTATTCCATGACATTAATTGTCTCTAGATTATGTGAACCGCATATAGGGCAGACTTCTATTCTTTCTAATGTTGCATCATAGTCTTGCATTAGACAGTCCTTACAAAACACATAATCTTTTAAAGATAGCTGCTTTCTCTTTCCGTCAAGTTGATACTGAATTTCCCATTTTGCCGGATTTTCACCAATTATAAAATCCGGGAGCAAGAATAAAGATGTCTTTATTTTTAGAAACATCTCGTCAATTTCAATTTCTTTATAATCATAGTCATCATACAAGAACAGAACATATCTCCTCTCCTGTTCATCAGACCATTTGGGATCTTTAACTGAGAGAATCCAATATTGAAGAATTTCCTCTAGAAATTGTTTCTTTTCTTCAGCACTCATATCGAACTTATCGATAATACCAAACAATAATTGTAGTTCCTCTTTTGCTTGCTCTCTATCATACAAAACATCAAAAGCAATTACTTGTGAAATATACGGTCTTGTGATTTGCTCTGGAAATTCTGATTCTGTATCTTTTCTTTTTCTCAACTGGCGAATTCCAACTGGACCAAGCAATTCAACTATCCTATCATCTTTAAAACCATATATGCAAGTGCCATATTCCCTCTTCATATTCTCATTATTAATAGATTTACTAAACGAAGAAACATAATAAGTTCTTGTTGCTGTGAAATCAATATCCTTCACCCAGCTATAACTTATCCACGAATCATCATCAAACAATTCTGGTATTACTTTTTGTTCTCTCTCATCATTCAAATACTGAGTTTTCTTCATCCAAATCTGGTGATTACTACAACTTAGACCTGCTATATCTGGAGATATATATTTGCAAATATAATCCTCATTATAATTATTGCGCGACTTCAAAATATAATTACTTATTTGTGTCATCAACACACCTTTTAATGGTCGAACTATCGGTGATTGATTATTCATCCTTATTAGTTTTGCTTCAAGTCCAAACAATTTCATAAGTTCTTCACGAGAAAATTTCCATATATTTTCCCGCTTTGTTCCATGCATATAACCAATATCATTCATCATGGAAACATACGCATGAGTTACTGACGAAACCATTAAATCAGAAGAATCCTCCTCCAACATGTCACTTACCAGTTCAATTATCTGATTCGCAAAACTCTTATCTTTTTCAACATTGAATTTTTGATATGCATAATGATAAAGTTTTAAAGGAAGTAGCAGAACCTCATCATATGCTTTTATTGCCAATGTGTCATTATCGTTAAGTAACGGTGAAATCCATGAAACCATTTTTTGCATACGAGTTGTATCTCCAACAATCTCATATAAGCATACTTTTAACGCATTGATCTGATAGGCGGCACCAGTCAAATAGAGTATATTGATTAACTCAACTTCAAATTCTGTTACTCTATGTAATCCTTCATATGAACGTTGGTTCAAATCATGCTCACTTATTAGCGACAACACTAACTCTTTCGTTCTATACCCTGGATTTTTTTTAAATTCTTCTGTTGCTCTATATATATTCTCAAGTAATACTTCTCTATTATTAGCTGGCCAATCTGAAGGCTTATCAGCACTATTTAAAAATGAATCCATAACTGCAGTCATCCCCTTTTAATCTCGCCTTTTCATCAAATTCTTATTTCTATTCATCTCGAAGACCGTATTTTTCTAATATTTCCGTGTAGTCCTTAATTTCCTTTTTATACTTAAATATATACATACCATCAAACCACTCTTCTTCCTCAACACCTTCACTAGTTGGAAACATTATGCTTTCATGCCCTGTATTAACAATTCCCCATCGTCCATCATACTCATAACCAACTACCCATACTGGTTCACCGTTCATACCTTCTAGATGAACCCTTTTCAGAGGTGGATTCTGTTCTTGCGCCTGCATTCGCAAAAGTGCTTTAACCGATATTTCCAAAGCATGTTTTAAGTTCTCTTCTCTAGGAGAAAGCGTTTTCATAATTGCTTCAATTAATTCTCTTGACTTTCTCCATTGAGAAAGTATTGTCTTTTTATTTTTCTTCATAATATGTAATTGGTGATGCATCTTGTAAATTCTGTCATACTCACTCATTTTTATCACCATCTTTACTTTCACTCATGAATTTAATAGCCTTTTCTTTTGCTTTATCATAATCAACATCAAACAAATACTTTTCAAGGTAATCTTTCATAGACATTGCATTCCGATTTACAGTTATTGTAATATCGGATTCCTTTACTATATTTCCTTTGCCTGCCAACTGATTAACTACCATGAACAATGCTGCTTTGTCCGTATCATCAGCTTTTTTCAAAACTTCCAATATATCCATTATACCTTCTGCACGTTTTGCAGCTCTTTTATCGACTTCTTCTTGTAATTCAAACTCCGTTTTGAATTGTAGTTTTTCTTTCTTTATTTCATTCAACTGTGTCTGTTTCAATTGTAATGCATATGCTTGCTTCATCAACTCTTTCTGATAATTTTCGTCCAACTCAGAATATATAAGAACTAATTCTTTTACCTTTTCAGGATTAATATTCATAACGATATCTCCACCTTTCTTTTTGTCCCTAAATAGAATGGCAAGCAAACTAAGAAGCATTATTGCTCCTAATTTCCTTGCCATTGAGACCTATGATTATTTTATCACAATCTTCTATATTATTCGATATCTTTTTCTATTATTTCTACAAATCTCTGACTCAATTCTATTTTGTTGTTTAATTTACAATTTTCTATACGCTGTTTTTGTTATGGAACTGATAAATACTTTCCTTTTGCTATCTTCTCTGTATAATCTTACAAATTGTAAATCTGCATCCCATTTATCCACTGCATTTTTATATGAAAGCAATCCATTCTTTTGAGCCATAAACATTTGCAAAAACGAAATTATTTGTGAGGCAGTCAAAATATGATTATCCATAATATTCGCTAATATGGTCTGTCGCTGAATGTCCGTCAAACCTACCGTTGCTTTAACGTTATATCCATTTCGCATTAATATTGATTCACCGGCTAAATGTGAATATTTCAAACCATACTTCATAAATTCATCTCTTTCAATCATATGACACATTAGTATGCCTTTTTTTACAACTCTCTCATATTCACTTCTCATAAGAAAATAGCATTTACATTCCTTACAATATGCCGCAGTCACTGTTTCTTCAACAACATTTCCATTAGCTTGTACAACATTTATAATACCCAATACCTCTTCTAAGTGATGCTCTTCTGAAATACACCTGAATATATTTGTACGCACTACAAAATCTTTTCTTTCAACACAAACTTTTCTGATTTCTTTCATTGTTTCTTCATTTTTGAGCTTATTTCTCTCTACACGCAAGGACTTCAAGATGGCATTATAAATTTGATTGTGCAGCCCTACAACACTAAGACTTTTATCATTAATTTTAAACTCAATTGTTGCCTTGATTTTTTTCGTCAGGGCATCTTTTCTACTGTTAATTGTAAATAAATACGTATCACTGTTAAGCTGTGCCTCAAATCTTTCTGTTAACACCTCTCCATGTCTCATTGGATGTCTTCTCACCCACCTTAAATTGCCTTTTTGCGTTTGAGCAATAGTATTCTTTATTAAATTATATTTTTCCTCGTATAAAGCAAACTGACTTTCAAAAGCATCTTGGTATTCTTTTTTCTTTTCTATAAAGTTTTTTGCTTCAGGAGTATAATGATTTAAAAAATACAACAATACATCATCAATATAACAATTAGGTGCTTGAATTATCCTTCTAAACAACATTGATTCTTGAATAAACAGGTCAAGTATTTCTATGGGGATTGCTAATACAATTCTATCACTTATAGTTCGTATTTCTATTTTTTCTTCATGCATGTATGCCGATTTTAGTAACTCTATATTTTGATTAAACATTCTAGTACTAACAAACCAACTGAAAGCCTTTTGATAACTTTCTTTTTGTGATTTCTTTTTCCCTTTAGGCTGTTTTTGCTTAGCTGGTTCTTTATATGTTTCGAAAAAGTCTATTATATTTTTGTCTATCTGAATACTGGTTGATCCAACATACATATCATAGATTTTTCGCTTGGTCAAAAATATATCTAATATATCATACGGCAACTCTGTGCAAATCTTGTCCGTTAATCTCTTTATCACCCTTTTCTTTTTTCCATTGGCCAAACTTCTCAAATAATTTGTTTCTTCTATCTGCCTTCTCTTTTCTCTCAAATTGCCGAATTCAGCAATACATACATTTCGCTTTCTCTTATATATGGTCTGACGTACTTTATAATTCCCCAGAAATTCTATAATATCATCATCAATATTAAACATATTTGAAGTAACAATTTTTGTATATAATTCATGATCTATAAGATAAACATCCATAATATCCACCGACATCTCTTCTATAATTTTATCAGTCAATTGATGAATGTTTCTGACTTGTCCGTCCCACGTCCAACGATAATTTTTTAATTCTTCTACTCGTCGGACACTCTCTTCCTCTGATTCCATTTCTTGAATCTTTTTTATATAACCATTAAAATTACTTATACATTTTTTTCTTCTCTTTCTATAATCGGGTTCATCAATGGATTTATATTCATTAAAAAAGTCAACAATATGACTGTTAATTGTATATCTTTCTGAATGAACAATTTCTTTATACAAAGTCTTTTCAAGAAGAAATATCTCTAATATATCCTTTCCGGGAAAAACTTCTGTTGTTAAATTTGCAATATGCTTTGTCTTTTCGCTCATCACTATATCCTTTGTTTATTTTTTATTAATGCAATTATAGTATCTGCCCTATCAAATGTAAAGAATCCTTCCGGAATATAATTAATATCATTTATATGCAAACATCGAGTTCTTTTTCATTAAACTCTATAATAATTTAACATGTTGTTGTAGCGCACTTTCCACCTGCTCACTCTGGATTCCAATATATCTCTGTGTTGTAGTTACACTTGAATGTTGAAGCAATATCCGAACCAACTCAATATTGTATTTACTGTTCTCATAGATACTTGTCCCAAAATATTTTCTAAATGAATGTGTTGACACCTTTTCATAGCCTAGGTATTCACACGCCAATTGGAGATGATGCTGTACTGCACGTGCCGATATTGGAAACAGTCTCGCATTAGGATTGATTCTATTCTCCAATGCATAACTCTGAATATAAGTATATATTTCAATTGGCACAGTAAACTCTCTTTTCTTTCTCGTTTTCTTCTCGATTATATCCAACCTATACCGATTTCCATCTTTTACAATTGCAGACAGACTCAAGCTCAGTATATCTGATATGCGTAATCCCAAATTACCTTCCAATATAAGAACGGCTGCTATCCTTTTATTCGGTTTTACCTTGTGACCATCTGCACAAACAAATCCGGCTAGAATTGTTTCTATAATTTTTAAATACTGTTCATACGATAACGCCCTTGTCTTTTTATTCACTCAAACACCACCTTATTTCGTTATTTGCATATACTTTATTTCGTATTTCAATACCTCTGATTCTTGTCATTACAGAAAAGCCTATAAACAAGCCATATTTCGTATTTTGTATAGGAATACGAAATATTGATTTTGTTACAAAAATTAAGGATTCACTACAGTAAGCAGTGAACCCTCTTAACATCACCTTATTCAATTATTAAATATACTCAAATATACTTTGAATTGCGTCCGAAACGTTCATCAATTCGGAAACTGGCAATCTGCCTATTTTCTTATGGCCACGAATCGACAAGTCTAACAGCGCAAGCTTCTCACATTGTATGTACCCTTCCGCATCTTCTGTTGATGTCCATATGTGTAGTGGACCATGATTAGAATCTCTAATAATAGGGCATCCTATTATTTCACCACTAGTATTGAAGAAATCTTTACTAGCAACCAACACGGGATGTTTTATTTTTTCTATTTTAAGAATATCTCCTTGTTGTAATCGTTCCATTACCATACCTCTCTTCCAACAGGCTCTCCCCATTCGTATTCACCATCGAGCATTAACCTACCATCAAATTCCGCAGCTCTTTCTTCCAGAGTTTTATGACGAAATGACTTGACTAAAGTAATTGCTCCATTAGATACAACAACATCCAACAATTCATTTAATGAAATCCCTGCACTTTTCAATATTTCTTTTGGGAGTCTAATTCCTTGACTATTTCCCCACTCTTTTACTTGTGCCTGCATACATAACCCTCCTTTTTTGTTTGTATATACTTAGTATATACCATTCTTTTGTTTTTATCAATAGAAAGAATCGAATTGTTCGTAAAGTGCTTTTGCACTCCACCACATCTACGCGAGAATGCAAGGATAATAATTCACTTTAATTTTCCATTGGTCAATGTATTCCTTTGTTACAAATGCATATTCTGCTCTACCAAATTCTGCAGTTCCAACATACTCCACACCGGAACGTTCATATATTATCTTCTCCAAATTCTGACACAATGACTCTTGCAACTTTACAACAAGTTCTAAAGCTTGTTTTCTACTACCTTCCACAAAGTATGTTTCATATTCATGATATGCTCGTTCCCAACCTTTTTCGTAATAATATGATTTGTTTTTCTCCCACTGTCTAAATATAAGCGGTTGTATTTTCATCAATTCCGGCATATTGAAATACACTACATGCTGCTTCGGTTTCATATATTTCATACACCGTTTTAATTTCTTCCATTTCTTCCTCTTGAATTGAATCTGATGATTATATAACACCAAGTCCGGTGGTAGAGTCCATAGTTGAAGTTCATACGCTGGTGGTATATCCCTTAACGAAAAATATATGATTTTATTTGGTTCTTGATATAAAGTGATATATGCATTACGTACCCATTGCATTGCCAAACGATTTCCTTCTATCACATCCCAACTATCGCATTTTGATAAATCCAGCATTGGAAATGCCCACATCTCTGTAATGTTTTCACTTGGGACTAAGATGTCATATTCCTTGCCGTGTAACTTGATGTGATATTCATTGAAAACGAATTTTCCCATAGTTTTTTATCCCCTTTCTTGAATTTACACAAAGAAATAGCGAAGTCGTCAGACTTCGCCATCTTTTGTATTTATTATTTTATGTGCCTTCTTACGATACTCCATAGTAGCTAGCATTCACATATTCAACATTATTGGTTAGCTCATCTACAGCGTTAACCCCACAACTGCCTTCTCTTTGAATGCTAAAAACCCCGGTATCACTCCATTTTAATGTAAATACGCATCCTTCATTCCATTCCATGATAACAGTATTCTTATCCAGCATCATACCTGTACCTGCTAGCATGAATGGATTCTCATGCGTACCCATACGGATATCGACCTTATCATCCTCTCTGATGTATATATCAATAACTCCTGATTCTTCATCACTTCCGCATTGGTATGTACCTGTTATTCCAACAAAAAGCAGTTCCTCGATCTTATGAACCTCCATAGGATACTTTAATTCCTCAATGGCAACACCATTTATATATCCATATTGCATTGTATAAATATTATCATGAATTATTTCTTGTTTTAATTGATTCCCCTCTACATATACATATGTCACCGTCTCATAATCTGTGTGTCCATAGTCTGTGTAAAACCCATTCTTGTTTGGACATTCATAAAGAGATATAGCGCCATAAACTTCACCTAAATAGACAACGTTTTGTCCATCCTTTGTAGTATAAACCTCAAACCTCACATCTGCATTTGACGTGCCATTTTCCATAATAAAATCCAGGTATCCGTCCTTATCAATATCGTAATACGCAAATGTTAAATATTCTATGAATCCTCCACCTTCAGCAACCTCAGATACAATTGTGTCCATCGCATCGCTATATAAAGAGGCATAATCCACTTGCTTTTCATCCGGAACACTTTCCTCTGTTCCATCAATTTCATCCAACTCTTTTTCGCTATTGTTCACATCCTCTTGTTCATAAGTTTGTGCATCATTTATTTCTCTATTTTCCAGATATGTCTCCATACCCACTGTAACAGTAGCTGCTGCTAATGCAAGCATTAATCCCGAAACAATCCACTCTTGAATTATAATTCTTCTTTCACTAACCGCACTTATTTCAATCTTAGAAATAATAGTCTCAGACCATCCAATCTCTCTCAAAAAACCAACACTTTCAGCCTTTTGTCTAATTGGAATATTTATTTTTTGATTATTTTTTAATCTAATTTGCATGTTTTTAACTAAAGTCATTTTGATAAAGAAGAATACGGCAAAAATTGACATTCCGTAACTCACAAACATCAAAGCCAAAAATAATATTATGCACACAATATCCCAAACACGCAGTATCGGTAATATCGGAAACTTAATTTCTTCAATTTGTTCCCTTGAAAAAGAAACTTCTTGATCTTTTTTCTTGTGAATAATTGCATGTACCTGTGCGCCATTTATCTCTACTTCAGATTTGTAATATTTAAAACCAAACCTTCCCGTTCTACGAAAACCTTCGAATTCGAACTTTTTAACTTCGACATTTTGTTCTTTTTTCTGCTGAAAAGACACTGTTTCCTTTGTATATCCGCAGAAAGGACACTTTACCCAATCATTTTGTAACTCATTCCCACATTTTTCGCACACTCTTTTTTCCAGTATTTCAATCTTCTTTTCTTCTTTTTGTTTAATGACTTCCGTGCCACATTCAGGACAAACTTTCCATTCTTCTTCTAGCTTATTTCCACAATTCACACAAAACATTTTTATTCCTCCATACATTTTGTTACTATGATTATCATATGTATTTTTTGTAATCTGCTAAAGGCTCGAGTTGATATTATATCTGATATGCAGTTGCAATCCGCGAGTAAATTGCCACAATTACTGCCGCTAATATCAACGCAGGTAATACTATATTTTTTATACTCCGTAGTAACCTCTTTGTTTGTCCTAATTGTTTTCCATCTTTTTCCTCTGGTTCGTGCAGAGATGCTTGATACGTTGCTATTCCCACTGTAGCAATTGTAACAATTCTCATTATGCAGCAGGCTCCCATAGCTTCATACAATACCATCGACTCTTCTAACTTTAATTGTATGCTAGAAAAGAAATATAACTCAAGCAATAATACGCTCATCATAATTCCACCACATGCATAAAAACATGCTCTTATTGCTTCTCTTCCATCTTCTGTTTTCCCATCCAGCGTTTTGCTTTTTAACAATATGACAAATGCAATAACAGGTAATAACAATAATAAACCAAAGATTAGATTTCCTTCGACTTCCTCTGCTGCAACTGTAAATCCAAGTGTTAAATCAGCTGCTGATAATTGAGCAACCTCTTGTCCACCGCAAGAAACCATATATGTAGGGCAAAAGAAACATATGATTACAACTAATATTAATATTCTTAATGCTCTAGCCCATTTTTGTGTTATGTTCGCCGCATTTACTTCTTCGTTCAGTTGCTTTTCTTCTTTTACATCAGTAATCTCTTTGTCGCTCAACGCCTCCCCACAATAAGGGCACGCTTGCCACTCCTCGTTTAACTCACTCCCACATTTTTTACACACAAGTTTCAACGATTCTTTAAAATCCATTTCCTCTTCCGGTTGTCTTGTAACATCTGCTCCACATTTAGGACAAGCTTTCCATCTTTCATCCAGTTCTCTTCCGCAAGTTGCGCAAAACATCTTTTTATCCTCCGTTTTTATACTATTCTACTATTACAATAACACCATCTATGGTTTCATCATCCATAAATCTTCCTGCCACATATCCGTAATCACCATCTAAAATATTTCCAACCTCATTAAAGTCTGTATCATATGCCACCCCATCATATTCAACAACAACCGGGGTTGTTGTAGTCCACATTCCCACATGCAAAACACCAAATGTTGTCCCTAGGCTTCCTTCCACAATAATATCTTCGCCGATGTATTGTTCTGGATTACGTGCTAATGATTCCAAATCTACAACGATACAATTTGACAGATATTCTTCAATAGTATAATCACTCGAGTACATATCTTCTTCTAAATAACTATTGGTTTCAGTTGTATACGAAAAAAGTAGTATCGCTAAAACAACATACAAAATCAAGTATGGTATACCAAGACTCTTGATTTCTTTTTTTTCAACAATACATCTTACTTCCCTTAAATTAACAGGACCATACAAGCACCATGAACATGCCATTGCAAATGATATATATCCTATAATTTGTAAAACGCCCTCTAAGGAAAGCAGGTTGTCAATGTTCATTGAAAGAATTACACATACCATATAAACACAAACTAGAACACACATAAAAAAACGGATTGGATGCTTTTGAAACAATGTTTCAAAAAATTTTCGGTCTTTATTCAGTTCTTCTTTGTTTATTTGTACACTATTTTCTACCCGAATATTTGATTTCCTCTTAATAATGTCCTTTACTTGTCTTGAGTTGATTGGTCCATATAAAAACCATGAACTCACACTACCAAACAACATGTATCCCAAAATTTCTCCAAAACTTTCTGCAAACCCTGCTGTGACAAGTGCACTTCCTATATCCATTGTAAAAACCAAATAAATTGTATAAATCCATACAGGAACACTCACTAAAAATCGAATCGGATGCGTCTTGTATAAAGCCAACAGAAAAGCTACACCCTCGCCCCATTCTTTCACATTTTTCTCCACAAATTCATCTGATGCCTCTTTGATTTGTTTTTGTTCTATATTGGTTTGGCAATACGGACAAGCAACCCAACCGTCATCTAATTTGTTTCCACATTTTTCACAAACCATTGCTCCTCTCACCTCTTTTGTACACCTTGTTCTTTTTAACATTATAATCTTATTAGGTTTTGTTTTCAACACTTTTAAAGTTTTATTTTTATTTCCTTACTCTTGTTACAATAATAAAATAAGGAGTGTGTTACAATGAAAAATTTAAAATTCCTTCGAACAAAACAAAACCTAAGCCAACAAGAACTTGCTAATATTTTGCATGTTAGCCAACAGTCCATTTACAAGTATGAAAATGGTATTACTACCCCTGACGTAAATACGCTCATTGATATGGCAGATTACTTTCATACATCTATTGACTACCTCGTTGGCTATAGCACAATACCACATAAAATCGAACCCGTAACGGAAACCAGTCTCAACAAACAGGAACTTGCAGTTATCGAAAATTATCGCAAACTGTCTACAAAAAATTTAACTTTAATTGAGACTTTGATTGCCGAACTAGCACAAAAATAAAAGGCGGACTTATCCTCCAAGTTGGAGGATAGGCACGTCTTTTATTTTTCATCGCTATATATCAAACAATAATTCTACTACTTTTTTTCCACAGAACTTAATAATTACAAATATTTGCCACAAGTCTCGTAACCTCCTAATCAAACTCTACTATATCAACTGTCTGCTCTTTCCTGTCATAATAATAGACATTATCAGACAAATAGTCTTCCTCTGTCTGCTGACAGTGATTAACATCAGTAACTGCTTCTCGCAAAAACTCTTTTGATGGTCCTGAACTTACAGGTACTAGAATCACCTCATGCATAGAACATGGCAGAATAAAGAAATCTGATTTTAGTTCTTCAGCCGTCCGCTTCAATAATCCCATATCAAACATTCCGGCTGCACCTCGATGCTTTCTTTCGCTTGTGAGAACATACATCCGTTCTTCCTCTGTTTCGTCATACTCATAATCTTGTCCCGCCATCAATTCCTTTATAACTTCTCTCATTGGGCGGACACTGTATTTTGCATTGAATTCTGCCACATCAAACACCTCTGTTTCTGAGACATCCCATAATTGCAACAATTTGTTTGTAATGGTAACACATGCACATCCTTCTTCATCCGGTAGTTCCACATATACACCGTATGCGAAGTCCAATTTCTTTTTATAAACATAATCATGACAATCCATACATAACTGATTTTTTTCTAGATTAGCAATATACGGAAAAATGTATTGTCTTGCCTGTTCCCAATCTTTCACAATATCGTTAAACTTGTTCATTTTGTCATATTCAATTGCCAAATCAATGCTCTCCAAAACAAGTTCCATATCTTCTACTCTTTGATAACCCTCATATAGATTATCCGGATACACGATTGGTTGAATATTCCCCTGTGTTTCAATTACAATTCCTTGTTTAATTTCATTGAATTTAAATCTTGATTGTCTTACTATCTTTACATCTGGATAGCGTTTTTCTAATGCTTTCATAAGTTCTACTTGAAATTCTTCGTAACTTAACATTCTCTCTTTCCTCCTATGCAACTTCCTGATATTCGGCATCCCAGATATCAACATTTGGAATCTCTGTCATATCTTTTCCAATGTCGTTTTTCACACTTTCATCAGTGGATAATAACCTGCGGATATCTGCCTGTACCGGAGCGTACTTTAACGCTTGCTTAATAACAGTCTTCTTTGCCATACTGTTATAATTCGTAGTCCACGGACTATAGGAAGATTCAAATGATTTCGAATATTCCTTTGCGTATTGGTCAATGTCACTTTTACTCATAACCTCAAACCCAAATCCACCATTCGTTAATTTGAAAAGGCCATAGAAAAGTTTCACTTCTCCGCGATCCTTTAATGCCGGTTTATGAATTAATTTCGGATTCAAGCCCAGTTCATAGATAAATTCATCATTCTCATAGACTTCCTGTGCAGAGATAATCTGCATATTTGGATTGCGATATCCCAAATCAATCAGTCCTTTGTAGCCAATTTGAAATTGACACTCTAGTGTTCCTTTATTGTTATATGGAATTAAATACGCCTGTCCCAATGGTGTATTCGGTTCTAAGCCTAACTGTGCTGCATTCATAAGAGCCGCCAAGAAGCTTATCTGAGTACACTCTCTTAATTTCGGTGTTGTATTTAATGCAGATAATGCCATTCTTGTGAATCGCTCTACTGTAATGACTTCCGGAAGCGCACGTTTGATTTGCGGTTCCATAACCTTTATCATATCTGCAATATCCATACTTTTTGTAAGTTTACCTATAGTCTTTGCTACTTCTGCCTTTCCGGCTAATTCTTCTTTTAATTGTTCTGTGTTTTTTGCCATGATTTTTCCCCCATGTGAAAGGAGTCAGAACACGCTCGTTCTGACTCCCCATTTCTTCTAAATAAATATTTTTGTAATACTGCTTACTACATTCGTTAATTCCTCTTTAAATAAAACTACAACGATTATTGCAATTAGTAAGATTATAATTTTCTTAACCATTTTATACCTCACGCTGCAACTACTTGAAAACGTCTGCTTTGGCTCGTCTTCTGAAAACGTTTATAAATCTCCGGTTCTTCTTCTTTTAAACGTTTGGAATCTATTCGATTAGTCGATATGTTTTTCCAACTCACGCGGTATTGCTCGTTCTCAGCCATTTCTGCATCTCCAAGATAAATCTTCAGTTCTTGCTCAATCTGTTTCTTTTCAGTCTCTAATTTGTCCAACAAACCGACTAACTCCTGCCGGCGCTTCAACTTCTCATTGAATCCCTGTAGCGGAATAATAACGGACTCTGTATTTTTATAATACTCTGCGATAACACTGTCTGCCAATTTAGATCCGTCAGGCTCCGGCAAAACTTTCTTCTGCACGTAATTCTTCCAAAAATCTTCTTCTAAATGGATGAGGTTCGTAATGATTTCTTCATCACGTTCTAATGTATAGACCTTAAACTCTCTGCCATAAATTAAAGCAGCCACATACCATCTATCCGCATTACATACGCTCATGTAATGATAACATTGCATTTGATAAGACAACGGGACTTTATCATCTTTCCAGTGCTCAGCCATATATGGACTGACTGTTTTACACTCCAGTCCAGCGTTCTCACCGACAATCATACGGTCCACATCTGCAAGCATAAATGGATTATTCTCATCATAAAACATGACATTTGCACGTCTGACTTTCTTTCCAGTTTCTTCCGCAAATCGCTTTGCCACATATTCCTCCAGTTCCCTGCCTTGTCGCATTGCTTCGTTATCCATATCTTCTATCTCATCGGAAGTCTTATCATAATAAACTTGCATTGCCGAACGATACGGATTAAATCCGCAGATTGCTCCAGCATCAGAACCACCAATCCCCTGCTTTCTATAATGTAGCCATTTTTCTCTTGGCAAATTAAGTGTAGACACCAATTTCTTCACGCTACCATTTCCCCTTTCTCTACAAAGTTTTCTTTATGGATTTCTGAAATTTCATCCTGTAAATAGCTATTCAGTTCTTCATCCGAAGAATCTTCTACTTTTAGCCAACCTTCAAATAAATAAGCCAGAAGTTCAGGAAATGTAACTAGCGTTGCTAATACGTTTTCCGAAAGTTTCTGACTAAGTTCCAACATGCTTTCATAAATACACATGTAACATTGAATTCGATATGCATTTCCATATATCTCTTCTGCTGATAGTTCTAACTGCGACTTCTTAAATTTTTCATATTCTACATTAACTTTTAAACAAAGTAAGGATTGTAATTCTTCTTTCATAAGAACCTCCTACGCTACCTGTACCATCTGATATGCTTTGTCAATCAGTGGATTTCCCTCTACTGTTCTGGAGAACAGATTTTCTTTGTAATTGGACGTTCTTCTAAGTGGTTCTGCATGAGTTGCAAAATCCGATACTGCATTTACAAAACGATAAGCGTTTTTATCTAGTCCAACTAAATCCGGTGCTTCAAAATATCGAACCTTCATATCCTCCTGCAGACGTTTGATATTTCGAATCTGCTGCGGAGTAGCATTATCCTCAATCGGTAGTAGTTCCTCAATGTACTCCAATACTTTTTCATCTGTCAGAGATTTCAGCCTCAACGCTTCAAACTCTTTCCCTAAAGCGTCCATGTATTTCTCAGCCATAAACAAAGTATTCTTTGCCTCCTGCATTTTCTCTTTAATATCGCCTGTATGAATCATTGACCAAGAACGTTTCGCGGTACTCAACGCAAGATTCAGCGTGTTATTACAAACTACTCGAATCGGCGTTAGTGCCACCTTGATTGCACCGGAGCCATCATGTGTATTAGAAAATACTAAGTACGGACTAATACGTTCTCCTGAAATAATGTACTCGTGTGGCATATGTGCAAGCAACCACACTTTCTTTCCACCCTGCAGTGAACCTGCCGTTTCATAGCGAACACCTTCTCCTAATAGTTCATCCGTAAATGCAAACGCTTCCTCATTTTGAATCACTTTATATCTATCAGTTACTACTCCAAGTACCCTGCGATCAGAATCTCTTACATTTGCTTTGTAACCCTCAATTAATTCCTCCGTCTCTGTATAGATTGGCTCTTGTAACACCTGCCAATCCAATCCAGCAAGTCCTAACGCTTCTTTCGACGTTGGTGCTGTAATAACTCTCGTTCCGAGTCCGTGCCAAGGTTTCTCCCTTACATAAAACATACTTTCTACATTTGCTGCCATAATTAACTTGCCTCCTTTTCTTTACTCACATATTTTTGTCTCATTTCCCATCGGTGCGTCTTATGCATACTGAAATAATTATCATCTTCACCGACAATGATGTGGTCGATTAACTCCACTCCTAATAAATCGCCTGCCTCCTGCATGCATCTAGTGAACTTCCAATCGTCTTCACTTGGTAATGTATCACCGGACACATGATTATGTACGATAAAAATCCCTGTTGCATTACTTACAATTGCATTTTTAAATATATCCCTTGCAAATGCGTAAACACAATTAACTGCACCCATTGCTGCAAATTCCACCCCCAAAGGTTTATTCTTTGCATCTACCGGAATTACGAGTAGACTTTCTTTGTCTGCTCCATTTAACAGACGTTTTACCATTTTAACTACAGTTTCTGAAGTTGCAAAACTATCTTTCCCGTAGGGCAGAAAACGTTCTCGTACCACATGTAAACGAACCAGTGGTACATATTTTGTTTCCAATACATCCATTACAAATTGCCCTCCGTTCCTTGATTATTCCATTTCTCGTTTGGATTCTGCACCATTGCATTAATAAAAGTTTTAGCCATTACACCAACCGAAGTGCCATCATGTGTTTTCGATATTTCTAATTCTTCTGACTCTTTAATTTCTTCTTCGGGGTCCAATTCGTCTTCTACTTCTCCGCCGGATTCACTTCGCATCTTTTCGTACTTCCTGAGTTTTCGCCGCAGCTTAACATCGACAATATGATTAGCAACATCACACCTTGCTTTTACAAATGCTCCCTCGATGGATAAAGCAACATTATCAAATGCTCGCTCAACGCATTCAAACAATCCCAACATTTGGTTTTCCTCCTTTTTTAACCATGATAATAGCCAAGGCACAAGGCCTTGGCTTAGTTTTTCATAGTTATAATATATAATTGAGATTGCATTAAATGACAAATGACGGGAAAACTCGATTACTGATATTGCATATAAAAATTTATCTGTAAAAAATAAAATTTAACAGAACTTGCTAACATATATGTAGCAGAGTTACCATGGTAATCACGGATTTGTATATACATTCCAATTCAAGAGAATAACTGAAAGCCCCATAAATGGAACTTTCAGAATGTATTGCAAATTCACGGTTACCTGCTCATCTCTTGCTCCGCAGGACTCCTTTTTTGCTTCATCTTCGCTTTTTGTTTTATTACTATACTTATACCTTATTATATATCTATGCTTCTCTATTTTTTACCAATATGTTCATGAATTATCAAAATATATTTTCAAAAAACATCACTTACATCTGAATAAAAAAACTAATTATGAAAGGAGAAAGTCCACATGAATAAAACAACAAATATTGTAATTCGAGTCACCCCAGAAACCAAGCAAAAAATATTCCAAGAGGCAAAATCAGAAAATTTATCCGTATCAAAATATATATTAAAACGTATAGACAATACACTTCCTTCATACGCAGAATCTATAACATCATGTATAGTAATAAATCAAGTCATGAATGTCCTACGTAATCAGCCACGCATAAAAAAGGAAGTCCTTGAAAAAATTGAAAAGGAGTTGGTCAATTATGTCAAATGCTAGACTAAAAGTATTTCCTGGTACATACGATAATGAAATGGCGTACGAAAATGTCATTAATTATGTCACCGCTAAAGAACTATGGGGAGGTTACGGATTTTTCCCATATAATTCACAAGATATTGTTTCAGCCTTCGAGAAAAGTCGTGATTATTCTTTACAATCAGAAGAACGTCAGTTATGGCACTTTACAATTACCTTCTCACAAAAATTTGATATACATTATCTATATCAGTTAGCGAACGAAATAGCCTTTGAATTTGCAAACGACTATCAAATTGTTTTTGCTATAGATACCGAAGATTGTCCTCACTTACACTTTGCCGTAAACGCATATAGTTATCATCCTAACACCTGCACGCTGTCCCCAGATACGATGAAACACATTGCCTATCATATCCTAAAAAAACTGCATAATTCAAGTCCTTTGTTCCAGCATACAACATTGGATTTCTCAAAGGAGGTGTAAATACAATCATGTTCGAAATATACGACGATATCCTAACAATTGAAGAAGTTGCAGAAGGCCTTAAAATCGGAACATCACAAGCGTATAAAATCGTTCGTTCCGGCGATTTAAATGCCTACAAAGAGGGAAAAGATTGGAAAGTTCCTAAATTTGCTCTTAAGAATTACATCCAAAAAAGAATTTTCAAAAATTCTGATACCAAGGGAGCCTACTCTGTACTTCAATAACCAAGCTTAAAACTTGGGCAGTAAAGAACAAGCATGAAACTAAATATTCT
This sequence comes from Faecalimonas sp., assembly GCA_045654105.1. Classification (GTDB taxonomy): domain Bacteria; phylum Bacillota; class Clostridia; order Lachnospirales; family Lachnospiraceae; genus Faecalimonas. The sequence goes on from JAZOMR010000004.1 coordinate 35,973, forward strand.
TTAATTGCCCAAGTTTTCTTTCTTTTTCGCTTACAAATTTTTGATTTTATCATTCAATTACTACATTTCAACAGTATATTTTCCATAAACCCGGACACCAAAATAACTTTTTGCCCAAATTTATTTTAAATAGTTAATCTTAATTAAATCTGTATAGAATTTCTGTATCCTTGAGAAATTTGTATTTGGTCCTACTGAATTATCTTGACTTTTTTTAAAATATTCTGGATTTATGATTTTTAAATTTAATTCAATGTCTTCATCATCTCTTGGCACCAGAAATGTCCTTGCTATTTTAGCAACAACTTCCTTAGATATATTGTATTCCTTCTCATAATTGTGTTTCATCAGCACTGAAAGATTCTCTGTCCTAAACGGCGTCTTGCTTGAGGCAACACTAACTGGTCGTATCATATCAATCGCATGCTTATCCATATAACTTACCAAAAGTTCAAAAGCTTTTATTAAATGATTTCTATGCATATCTTCCTTAGTAGCACCCTGTTCACATGTATCCTCTCCATATATATTTTCAATCGACTCTAGTAGCATACCCAAAAAACACCACTGATATATGGGTATAATAAATTCGGACATGTAATTTACAAATAAATGGAATTGTTTTATCCATGTGGAAATTTGAAATCCCTCCTCAACTCCCCTAATACTAAATCCCATCGAATCCATTTTCTTAATATCCTTTTGGAACCAATAATCTACATTTGAATCCGGCTGATCTATTATTTTTCCTATCGCATATCCCAAAAAACTCTGACGGCTAAATGCGTTCGGCAAATTCTTACATTCAAGCAATATATCCAACCACTGTTTATTGCTTAAATAGTAATGCTCGTTTTCTTCTATAAATTGAATAAATTCAAGCATACTATAAAATAAATTTATATTAAATAATCTCTCTGCCAGAAAGAACACATATAAGCCGTCCGCCTTGTCAGACATAACACCTGACAAACTAAGTTCTGTACTATCTTTGTTCTTCTTTTTAAACAGATTTTCATCAATCCTACCTATTTTTTTTAGCCAATCAGTATTCTGCCCTTCAAAATTCCAATCTGTCGCATCCACTTCACATATTCGACACCATAAATCCGAAAATTGTAGCAAAAGTTGGTATTTCTCTTGTTCGTCCTCCCCTTGTTCATTTTCCCTTTTAAATAGTTCTGCATATTTTTTTAAATTGTTTAAATGTCTATCCGTTGTTATTCTAAACGCTCCTGAGGTTGACCATCTCGCGTTATTACTTGTTAGTAATCTATCCCCTTTTATAAATTTTGAAGTTTTCAAACAATATTTTCTCTTTTTAACAAGATAATGTATGCCCCTGCTATCTTTCTTATCTCCCTCAGATTTATACGGTTTTACTCTCTCAACTATGTCGTAAAAGGAAACCGCTTTATCATCTGTTAATGCTGTTACTATTGCATGATATGAAGACATTATACATTGATGTAAAAGCATATCATATAGATTTGCATTTTCTTTTTGCTCTATATTGTTTTCTTCATCCATGTAATTTAATGGAGAATTATATTTACCATCCTTTGCCATAGTGGCTTCGCGGCCAAACTCACCGAAAAATTTATTTCTGAGACCACTACTCCCGCAATCCCCAAATAATCCCTTGCAGCATTCGTGACATTGTTCAAGAATTTTTTCTATCCATTCAACAGCATCTGTATCTTCCTTAATTATTGGTACTTCATAATTTAATAGCAATGTGTACTTTATGCTATTTATTGCGTCAATACGAATTTGCGATTCCTTTGACAAATCGATTTTTGTATTTTTTATCATTTTTTATCCTTTCTAATTCATTATCTGTTTTTCGTTATATATTATTACTATTTTATCAAATTTATTTTTATTTGTATATACCAATCTTTTCGCAAAATGCTGGATGAAAATTCTCTTTAATGTGAGATAATCGCATCAGAAAACAAAAGGAGGGAAACAAAATGTTTTCAGAAAGTAATTATTTTCCAATACCAGCGAAAAATGTTCCATTTATTCCAGATGAAGAAAATTACGTTCCGTATGAGCACCAATTCACTCCATACGAACAGCACATCGCTGGACAACGTTACTACCAAAAAATCGCAGATAAATGCATCGATATTGCAAAGGCTGCCTGCATTGAAGAAATTCGCACACAGGCATGGCTGCATCGGCAAAGGCTTAAAGAAGAAACTGCAGAGCGTCGAAAAGCGGAATTTGACGAACTTATCATATCTAAAAACGGTGATTTTCGCATTGTAACTCGAAACACTTCCGTCCTTGCGACGCCTCGTGAAATTTGCAATGCGACACATTTTGAAAGTCATTTGGTAAAAAATATGTCCAATAATTTAGATGAGCTTTTGCTAATTGTTTGCGATGTTAACGGTGATACTAAGGAAATTTTTCTGAATCCAGAAAAGTTTGAAAAACGAGGGTATATTTCACGAAAATTCACTTGCGCTGGAGTGTCATTTTACCTTTCCGGAGCAAAAAAGAAAGACGCTCTCGAACAAATTATCGCACTCAGTTATAACAACATATCATCACCGTTGTATCTACCCAACGAGACTGGTTGGATACGTAATAGCAATGAAGAAGTTGATTATATCTATGTCAGAGAGGAGGATTTAACATGGGAAAAGGCGATCAAAAAGGCGAATTAAACGAGGCACTACTTGAACTCTTTGCCATCACTATAGAATTACATCCAGTGATGCAAGCTTACAATCTTGGCATTCGAGGCGGTACGATTTTTCTGCTTGAGAATATAAAAGAATTCGATACAATTCAAAATCATTTGCAGAAAGCAGGAATTAAAATTACTAAAATCACAAATCCCGCCTCGTTAGAAACAACCACAAACGGGCTTTGTGTATACAATTATAACTTATACGATAAACCACAAAACATTTTACAGTTTTTAAATAGCAAAAGTCGCGCTATACCTTCGGTCGTGGTGCTAAATGCCATGCCAGTTTGTTTACAAGATGCTTCAAACGTCATACCGTTTTCCAGAATCAATCCAGGAAACCATACCGGAAACAAACAAATGAATGCAAAACAATTCATCGAGTACGCCCGATTGAATCCAAAATGGTTATGTGACACATTAAAGTCTTTCCATTCTTGTAAAGTATATGAAGAGAACGATTCCGAATCCTCTCTTATAATAGCCTTAAAGACTTCAGCTTACTTATTTGCCAATTTTTATCGGCTGAGCAATTCGGAGTCTGAAACGAACTTTTTGCTACAGCATCTAATTGACAATATTAAATATTTTGAGGATGTTATTGATACATACACAACAGATGTTGACATCTTGTTTGCATTCAGAAAAATTTTCAAGAAATATGTCAACAGCAACCACGAAATCATTGTTGCTGACCTTGATAATATCAATGGGATGGCATATGAAGCCCTTACAAAAGACTTTGCGATTGTATACGATGAGGATTATTATTTCATCCCAGAGTTCCTGCTGAAAAAAGCTTGCGAGCCATTAAAAACGGTCGTATCCTTTTTGAATATAAAAAAAATGCTGTATCAAGAAAATGTACTCTCAACTAATACCAATGAAGCAGGCGGATATACCGTAAAAAAAGTTATTGTAAGTTCCTACGGTATCATTGTAAGACCACGTTTCTTAAAAATTCGCAGAGATTTTTTTACATCAGTAAGCGAACCTAATGTTGAAGAAAAAGGAGGAACTTTTCCATGTACATAGGCGAATTCAACAGGAAACCATGCACCATCAGCATTCTTTCCCCTAACGAACATATTTTATCCACCGGAGGTTCTGGTGTTGGGAAAACATGTAGAGACAATGTAATTGCACTAGACTGTGCACGAAACAAAAAAACTGTTATTGTTCTTGACGTACACCAAACTCACGTAAAGGAAAGAATTTTTTATCCACTTTCCGAAGAATATGAGCAATACACCAATCGTATTAGCATTCTAAACGATGGCTTGGATTTGTCTTTGTTAAATCCGATTAAAAACTCTTTGGGTGTAGAAGAACCATTTATACACCATGTAAATTCTGTACTTAATGCGTTAAGTAGCAATCAAAACATGGGTTCAAAACAAATTGCAGCTCTACGCACTGCAATAATCCATGCCATCCAAACTAGATATTCTTTCTCTTGTGAATCTGCGGCTTTGGCTACGGCACTTTTAAGAGAAGAAGATGCTAATTCATATACCGTTTACCAAAGACTCTGGACTTTATTAAATAGCAATATTTTGCGCCCTAGTCAATCGAAGATTAAAAAAGGAGCCATCAATATTCTCGATTTTACAGGAATAGATGACCTAACACAAGCAACATTAAGCGAAGTTATCCTAAGCACCTTATGGCGAAACGTTCAATTTGGAGGATTACAAAATACTTTTGGTGAAATTGTAATCATACTGGATGAGTTTCAAAATTTATCACTCAAACAAGGATCTACTCTGCGCCTCATGCTTCATGAAGGTCGCAAATTCGGAATAAAATTGGTATTATCAACGCAGACTTTGGAAGTCTTCCCGAGAGACGTTTTAGCCTTGTTAAACCAGCCTGCGACACGTCTTTACTTCAAACCCTCTCCGTTTGATTTGTACAAGACCGCGAAAGAGATTCTAATGTATACCGGATATGATCTGAGTAAGGAACTCGCTTCTCTTCAAATCGGAGAATGTTATGGAGTCGGGAATTTTTATTGTGATGGTGCAGAAATAAATCGACCAATTCTATTGAAATGATGTCAGCAAAAGGGGGGGTAATCATGTCAAAGCAAGCTCTTACAATCAATGAAGCTGCGACCTATTCGGGAATCGGCCGTAACACCTTGCGAATGCTAGTACGCCGGAAGAAACTTTCCAGCATTCGCATTGGCAACAAAATCATTATTCGAACCGAAACACTAGATAAGTTTCTTATCGCAAACGAAGGAAATGATTTGAAAAATCAATTTGAAATTATTGCAGTATAAACAACATGCAAGGTATAATCATAGTAACTACACTGGGCGTCCTTGCAAGTGAAAGGAGTAAAATATGGGCAAGGATCAAACCGGAAAAAAATTACCACAGGGTATTACCCAACGAGCAAACGGCGAGTATCGCGGGCGTTTCACTTACAATGGTGAGACATATACCCGCAACAGTTACAATCTCAAAGAAATTATACAACAAATGGAAGACTTACGCTATGAAGTGAAGCATGGTCTTAAAGGGAAAGGAGATAACGTTACTTTGGATGCGTGGTTCGACGTATGGTTAAACGTACATAAGAAAAAATCTATAAAGGAAACCACGCAGGCCAGATACTATGATTTTTATCAAAGGTACATAAAGAAGCAAATTGGCAGGCATAAACTAGCCAATATTAACCCTTTAATTTTGGAGCATTTGTTTCAAAAAATGGCAGATGATGACTACAGCACAAAGACCATTCGAGATGTATACAATATCTTGAACGCTATGTTCAAATATGCGATTCACAATCGCCTTATTGTATTTAATCCTTGTGCTGGAGTCTGTCTTCCAAAAACAAAGACAAAGGAGATACGAGTTTTGACGATAGCGGAACAAAAAGAAGTATTAGAACATGCGAAAGGGCGACTTTACGAAAACCTAATTATCACAGCTCTTGGAACGGGTATGAGAGCAGGTGAATTACTTGGATTAACATGGGATGATATTGATTTTGTCAAAAGAGAAATTCACGTGAGCAAAACCTTAGTTCATGTCAAGGATGTCAATACCGGCAAATACACATTCAAGTATCAGACACCAAAGACTAAGAACGGAATCAGAGATATTCCACTACAAGACAGTGTATGTAAGGCACTAAAAAAACAACATGTGCAACTGAAAGAAATGAAATTGGCTTCAAACAATTGGGAGCCTTTAGCCGGATTTGAAAATCTTGTGTTCGTTGGCAAAAATGGAAAACCTACTAGCGTACACACATTCCAAATCGCTTTGGAATGGATTGAAAAATCTATCAACAAAGAACGGATGCGAATTGCAGAGGAAACAAATACGACTTATGAACCAATCCCTCATTTCCATCCACACGCACTAAGACACAGTTTTGCGACACGCTGCTTTGATGCAGGACTTGATGTAAAAACTGTGCAGATGTTCATGGGGCATTTCTCAACAAGTATTACTTACGACACCTATGTACATCTAACAAATGATAAATCACATTCAGAAATGAATAAACTAGAAGAATTATATGAAGCAATTATATAGCAAAATTCCTTTAGAAAAGTTGGCCAAGCGGTCATTTAGGGCAAAAAAAGTTGGCCAAAAATTGGCCAAAACCTACTTGAATGCAAAAAAAGCCTTGAAAATCAAGGCTTTCTTGCTTAGTTATCTAAAGGAATGAGAGTAAAGTGTCCCCTCGGCATAGCCGAGGGTCTTACTTTATGAGGGGGGGATAGTTGTGTTTCAACTATCTGAATTCATTATAGAAACATTTTGTGTTCAAATTATGTGTACTTTCTAAAAAGAATAGAAACTTTATTAACTTGAATTTAAGAATTAATTTCTTTTATCTAACCAAGTTAGTATATCTTGATATACCTGGTCTTTATCCAGTTCATTTAAGATTTCATGTCTATCGTCCGGATACAACTTGATTTCCACGTCTTTCATTCCACAGTTCTTATATCTTTTGTAAACGTTTTCCACAGCTTTTCCACAGTTACCCACAGGGTCTTTGTCTCCTGCCACGAAGTAAATCGGCAAGTCTTTTGGAATCATGCCAGACTTCTCTTGCTTGTTCATCTTTGACATGCCGGAAAACATATGATAATACGCATTTACCGTAAACATATAGCCACTAAGCGGATCTTTCTTATACTGTTGCACATTGGCGCGATTTCTGGACAACCAGCTTTCGCCCTCGCCCTTCACCTGCTTATCATATCCGCCTGCTGCCATGCTATCAACCAATTTACTGCGATATTCCCAACCTTTCAAAGTCGCAATTATCTTGCATACCAATTTTCCAGCACCTAGCACCATATTTGGCTGGTCACCGGTTCCCATAACAATAGCACCTGCAAGCCCTGCGCCGTATAGTCCAATATATTGCCTTACCAAGAACGAACCCATACTATGCCCCATTATGAAATACGGAATATTCGGATATCTCTCCTGAGTATCTTTTCTCAATTGGTGAATGTCTGCCACCACATATGTATTTCCATGTTTCTCATGGAAGAAACCTAATCTTTCTGCGTTGACAACCGATTTCCCATGTCCCAAATGGTCGTGTCCAACTACATAATAACCATGCTCTGCCAGAAACGTAGCAAAATCATGATATCGTTCAATATGTTCCACCATTCCATGACACATTTGCAGAATAGCCTTTGGCTTTCCTTCCGGTATCCATTCTATTGCATGGATTTGATTAATTCCATCGCTTGATGGAAAATAAAATTTATTTTTCATTTATTTCCTCCTACACTAATGGGTATAAAACCATTACTTTCTTTCACTTTTACCCAGAAATCTTGATTTTTCACTTCAAAAAGGGGTGATTTTTAAGTCAACTTTCTATAATAGAATGCTTTTACTCTATAAATACCCATATATTCGCAAAATCGTGGGTATAGACCCACCTGAACTACCATTTTATAGAAAGTCCTGGCCCAACCACCATGCAATTACAACATGCAAGTACACCAAACAACCCTTAAATACACAAACAGGACGAAACCTTGTTTCGTCCTGCAAATTTCTATCTTTCGTCAATCCTTGTATACTCTCTGTATGGTGCAAGCGGCATATAAGCCGGACGAATAATCTTATCTACATTCTTTAATTCTTCTAATCTGTGGGCACTCCAACCTACGATACGCGCTGCCGCGAAAAGTGGTGTGTAAAGTTCCTTTGGAATACCAAGCATGTTATAAACCAAACCACTATAGAAGTCCACATTTGCATTAACACCTTTGTACATCTTTCTCTTCTGTGCAATGACCTCCGGTGCCATGTGCTCTACCATTTCATAGAGTGCATACTCATCTTCACAACCTTTTTCTACTGCGAGTTGTTTTACAAAGCCTTTGAATATCTCAGCTCTTGGGTC
>JAZOMR010000005.1:0-1692 GCA_045654105.1 Faecalimonas sp.
GCGCAGGCTTCCCGTATTTGATGATGGCTTGTGGTGAGCCAAGAGATGTGCGGCGATAGCTGCGCCTTTTTGTTTAACTCATTAAATATTAGTATTATGAAGCATTTAGTATTGATTATTCTCGCTGCGTTGTCTGTAGCAGCCTACGCTCAAAGTGAGCATCTTACATTCAAAGGAGTACCTATTGACGGAACTTTAGCAGAATACACTAAGAAGATGCAAGAGAAAGGATTTCGCTATCTATATTCTGAAAATGGTTTAACTATTCTACAAGGAGATTTTGCAGGATACAAAAACTGCCAGATTGGAGTCAGCACACTTGACAATATGGACTTGGTAAGTACAATTGCAGTTATTTTTACCACATATGACTCTTGGGGAAATTTATATGGCAATTATGCAAACTTAAAAGAAATGCTCTCTGAAAAGTATGGCAAGCCATCTATGGTCGTGGAGGAATTTCAATCCTCCTATCCTCCAAGAGATGATCAATCTCGTATGCTTGAAGTATTTATGGATAGATGTAAGTACTTTTCAGTTTTTGAAACCGATTTAGGAGCTATCGAACTATCCATAAATAAAGCAGAAGATTATATGGAAGGAATGGTAGTGTTAAGATACCAAGACAAAATCAATTCCACAGAAACTAGAGCAGCAGCTATGGATGATCTCTAAAACACGATATTGGAAAACCATTAATATTATACAATCATGAAAAAAACAGGAATCTTTTTAGGAGGTTTTGCAACAGGTGTTGTTGTAACCTTTGTTGTTCTTTTAATTATTGGGCTTGCACAAAATCCAGCTGCTTTTCAAGGGGTCACAAACTTCGAAGAACAAGGTGATATTGTTCATGAGAAATCTTTTGAAGTAATGCAAGTTATTGCAGACAATGCAGCTTTAGTACATGGTAAAGAGTATCCTAGTTCCACTCTCTATTTAGGTACATTATATTTACTTCGAAATAACGAAGGAAAATATTATTATGACGATGAAATTATAAAAGTTCCTGTAGGAAAAGTCGTTCGCCAAACAGGTATATATAAATACCAAACTAAATCCGAAGATTACAAAACTGTTCCTATCATTGAAATCGTAGATAAATAATGATACTATCAATGTTAGGTTGTATTGTTGGAATAGTCGTATTTCTACTTCTTTTCTTCTATGCTGCATTCTATAATAAGGGTGCAGCAGGAGAGAGGAGTATTGCTCGGCGTTTGGCAACATTGCCTAAAGAACAATATGTAATTCTCAACGATTTATTATTACCTACTTCTTATGGAACAACGCAAATAGATCATGTAGTTGTTTCAATCTATGGCATATTTGTAATAGAAACAAAGAACTACAAAGGCATAATTTATGGTGGTCAAGATGCAGAAATATGGACACAAAATGTCTGGGGGAATAAGTACTCCATGCCCAATCCTATCCGACAAAACAAAGTACATGTTAAAGCTATAGGAAGATACTTAAACACATTGCGAATACAAAGCAATATTTACTCAATTGTTGCATTTTCACCACGAGCAAATGTGTTGCCAAACTCTACAGAGTGCCATATTATTTATTATAACCAAATTAAAAAAGCTATCAGATTGTATAATACGCCACAATTAACAATTGAGCAAGTCAATCAAATTGTTAGTGTACTGCAATCCGAACATTTAGACACAAAAGAATCACGAA
>JAZOMR010000006.1:0-2598 GCA_045654105.1 Faecalimonas sp.
CAAAGACAACAAAAAAAGGCCAACTCTCATCATATGCAATGCAGATGACGGTAATATGTCCTATATGCAACTAGATTTGGCTGCAGTATATGCGGCAAACGGCTATAATGTTGTTACATTTGACTGGCGTGGCTTTGGAAACAGTTTCCAATTTGAGATGAACAGGGATTACCTTTGCTATACAGAGATGCTCCTGGATTATGCCGCTGTCATCAAAACGGTAGCAAAACAGATTGAAGTGGACAAAAAGGAGATATTTCTTATGGGGTGGTCAACTGGAGCATATTTAAGCATGATAGCATCCCACAACAATAAAAATGTGAAAGGATGTATTTTAGTGGGTACTCCATCATCATTTGAAGATGTAATTCCCCAACTGATAAAAGTTCATCCAAAAAGGAAAACTGCAGCCAATCTTGTTGTTCCCGATAATTTCCCGAAAGATAAGATGCCTTTTCATATAGCCCCAAAATTCAGGAAATCTGTATTGTTGATTGTCGGGAAGAATGACGACAGGACCCCTGTATGGATGTCTGAAAAGATCTACAACGCATTGCCGGAAAAAGTAAATAAAAAGCTATCTGTTTATGATAAAGCCGGGCATGGTGGCAATCAGTCTCCCATGATTGTGGATTTTGAGCGGTGGATGAATGAGACTTTGGATTTTATGGAAGGAAAAATGTGATATTACCTGAACTTTTTGCTATACCACTTGTTCTTATAAGTGAAATAGTTTTTTAAGTTAGGTTAAGTCGGACAAGCCCCACAGTCTCGGGATGAGATTGCGGGGCTTGTTTTATTGTATCATACGCGTATCATTCCAGCGCTGAGAAATATTTGTTAACTTTGGTGAAGTGGAAATTATATGCCAAAAGCATAGTTTAAAAAGGTTATAATGACTAAAATTTATCAAAGGCCGTTTTCAGAAGTAGTAAAGTTTCAACTTATAGTTGATTCCATCATAATGATATTTTCAATTTGGGTTATCTGTAAGTACATTATCTTTTCTGGGATATTGGTTGATTATGCTGCCTGGATTGCATTAGGAATCCTATCTCCTGGTATATTAGCTGTGTGGTATTCAATTTTAGGCAAGTACTTCTATATTGTCTTGCATGACGACAGAATTGTTGTACAAAACTATTTTCTCCCGTTTTTTAGGATAGCCAGAAGTTACAAAGAAATAAGCAAGGTGAGGTTTTGGATGCCTACTCCTAATCAGTGGGGAGTAGAGTCAATAGAGATATCAAAGGTTGGCAGAAAACGAGGTGGGTTGTTTTTAGGTATTTCTATGGTCAATCCAAAAGATTATCCCGATATTGTTTCTGCATTGGAAAGCAAAGGGGTAAAGGTTGATGTCTTTAAAAATCTTTCGCATAAGGAATACTGTGAGGTGCTTAAGAAGATTAGAAGGGGAGAATTATAGAATATAAAGGTAGAGTGAAACGGTTTGAGTATTACAATCTGTTTTACTCTATCTTTTTTTGATTAAAAAATGAAAAATTTCTGTTAACAAAAAGCGGGTGAGTGAGTCCTATTATAAAACATCAAAAAATTATGAAAAAACTATTATTGATATTGGGTTTGATGGTTCCTATGTTGGCAACTGCTGCAACATTCGGAAATAGGGCAAGCAAGAACAGAATTGGAAGTTTTATAGCGGATTGTCGCCATTATGAAGGAGCTGAAGTTGTACATCTGGGGTCTTTTACAACAAGTTTAGGAAAGGGAATATTGAAGATTGTATCTATAGATGATCCGGAAGCCAGAGAGATGCTTAAAATGATTAAGGATGTAAGAAGTCTTTATGTGTTAAGTTATGAAAATTGTTCCAAGAGTGTACAGGCAAAAGTGAACAGCCGTCTGGAGAAAATGCTTGAAGGTTCCCAGATGCTTATGGAAGCTAAAGATGGAGACGATAAAATGAGGATCTACGGAATTGTAGACGAGGACGGAGAGAAGGTGAGTAACTTTATCTTGCATACCCCATCGGAATGTGCGGTAATATGCATCCTAGGATCAATTTCAACTGAAGCTGTAGCAAAAATTGCATTAGATGACTAGCCAGAAGTTCAATACAGAATACTTGCCGTTGGCTCCATTGCTCTACAGGATTGCTTTCCATATACTTGAACAGCAGGATGAAGCTGAGGATGCGGTGCAGGAGACGTTCCTCAAATTGTGGGAGATGCGGGACAAGCTTGACGGTGTGGAATCGGCCAAGGCTTACAGCATCAGAATCCTGAAAAATGAGTGTCTCGACCGCCTGCGCAAGGCAAAGAAAGCAGTACCAGCAGAACAGGCTTTGGCCAAAGAGTCAATCTTGCCGGCAGATGAGCAGATAGATGCAAAGAGGAGGTTGGAAAAAGTCCTGGGAGCTATCAAGTCTCTTCCCGACAGTCAGAAGCAGGTTCTCCTTCTGCGCACAGTGGAGGAACTCTCATACGAAGAAATATCTGAGAGAATGGGGATGTCCCAACTGACATTGAGAGTATTACTCACAAGGGCAAGAGGGGCATTGAGAAATTTATCGGGAAGAAAAATTTAATGGAAAGTAAGATGAAAAGAATTGAAGATATAGAAAAAATGGGGCTGGAG
>JAZOMR010000007.1:0-1518 GCA_045654105.1 Faecalimonas sp.
CAAGTCTTGTCTGTGCGGGACTTTCTATCTTCCTGTTCTATGGTTGTAAAGGCGCAACAAACGGCACTTTGTTACTTACAAAGAAGATTTTCTTGGGAATAAAAAGAAGTTTTCTGAAAAAGGAGGAAGCATAATGAGAAATTCAACGAAAATATGGCTTATAATAGCTACTTCCCTTGTGGCTCTTGGTTGCATCATATTCTCAGTAGCAATGACAAAAAATTATTGGGATTTTACAAAATTAAGCACTGTAAAATATGAAACCAACACCTATCAAATAAATGAAAATTTTAGCAATATCTCCATGAACACAGATACCGCTGACATACTCTTTATACCGTCTGATGATAAAATGTGTAAAGTCGTTTGTTATGAAATGTCAGATATGAAACACACTACTACTGTCCAAAATGATACTCTTACAATCAATGTGACTGATGAGAGGGAATGGTACGACCATATCGGTATAACACTTGGATCTCCAAAAATAACTGTTTATCTGCCAAAGACAGAATATGATACTCTCGTTATAAAAGAAGACACCGGAGATATTGAAGTGCCAGAGGATTTCAAATTTGGAAGTATTGATATTGCAACAAGTACAGGTGATATAACTGTTTCTGGTGTTACCTGCGAGGGCGATTTGAAAATCAATGTATCTACCGGGAAGGTAAACCTAACCGATATCAAGTGCAAAAGCTTAATATCAGACGGAAGCACTGGCGATTTTTCTTTAAAGAACGTGATTGCCACAGAAAAGTTTTCTATTGAAAGAAGCACAGGCGATGTGAAATTTGATGATTGCGATGCCACTGAGATTTGGGTCGAAACTGATACAGGCGATGTGACAGGCAAATTGCTCTCAGAAAAGATTTTCATCACCCAGACTTCAACAGGGGATGTCCTTGTTCCAAAATCAACAAACGGCGGAAAATGTGAGATTACAACCTCAACCGGTGATATTTATATAAAATAGATAAAATAATACCCCTTGTTTTGACTCATGAAAAAACAAGGGGTTATTAATATTATTTTATTTCCCATTTTATCAAGTTCAGTAAAAAAAACATTACCAAAGTTATCACAATATCAGCAATTTCTCCACATCATTCGAAAGGGTATCCTTTTGAATATGCACCTTAATCTCGTTAGATAGTGCATTGGTTTTCAGGTGCATAACAAGGCTTGAAATACCAGCCTTTTTGCGAAGTGGTGTAGTGATGCTTTCTGCCGCAATCAGATTCTTAGAGCTAAACACTGTAACGTTTTTAGTAAACCCACCATAGTAAGCTGTGATTTTATCATTGTTTATAGCCAAACCATTAGTTTGATAGCTAGTTCCATATGTATTTTCCTCCAAACTATCTTATTCGTCCGTTCCGTCTAAATCTTCCGCATTAATATTCAGCGTATTGATGGTACGACGTTTCATTCTCTGCTCGTCAGATGCCTGCAGTAGAAACTCTTTAACCACACTTCCATTTTTTATATGTTTCAGCTCAATGATTGGATCTGTTG
>JAZOMR010000008.1:0-2007 GCA_045654105.1 Faecalimonas sp.
ATGAGTAAGTTGTGGTTGCCCGCAACTGCAATCTCTGCTGCCCGTTTTACTAAATGTTGACCTCGAATATCCGCAAAATCCTCGTAGGTTTCCGGAGTTTTTAACAAAATACTATGTTCTATATTTTTTTCAATGCATTCCATATTGTTTTTCTTTAATATGGCGCACACTTCTTCCAGGGTACTTACTCCGATCACTTGAATACCCTCGACTAATTCCCCCTCCTTTTGATTTTCTTTTGGAATAATACACCTCTTAACACCCTGCTTTTGTGCCTCAAGCACAATTGGTAAAATCCCAGGAACTCGTTTGATACTACCATCCAAACTCAATTCCCCGACAAAGAGCATATCTTTCAATACGCTCTCTTTAAACTCCTCTAAGGCCGCTAAAACTGAAACAGCAATAGGCAAGTCAAAAATTGTGCCTTTTTTTCTAATATTGGCAGGTGAAAGGTTAATTACCATCTTTTTTGCCGGCAACACAAACCCCGAGTTGCGAATTGCACTTCGAACCCTATCCCCCGCCTCTTTTACTTCAGAAGACAAATATCCCACTAAATGAAACATGGGTAGTCCATTACTAATATCTGCTTCCACCTGCACGAACTCTACATGGAGGCCCTGAAGGGTCGCAGATAAAACCGTACTAAACATAATGTACGCACGCTCCTTTCATTATTAAATTAGTGTAACTGTTCAGAACCAACCTCGAAAACACGTTGTGTTTCCTCGGTGTGGCGTATCCGCCAAATAAAATTTTAAAAACATCCTTAAAAATGCAAGCATTTTACGTCTGGTTTATAAAATTTTGCTTGGCTCTGAACAGTTACAAATTGTTTGTTTTGAATAATCTGGCTGATACGCCCGATTTGATAAAAAAGAATAAATTTTAATACTAAATTAACACTTACTTGTTATAATTACCTTTTGTTTTCCTGACATTACTTACTTCGGCCACTCCATAGGCACAACATCCTCATTCTGTTCTACTCGTGTAATTGTTTTACAATCTCCTGAATGACCGATAATTCTTCCACCAAATCATCTGCAATCTTCTCTACAGAATCACCTTTTGCTAATTTCTTCTGTACTTGACTAACAAGACGATTTCTGTCGCCTTCTGCTCTACCTTCTGCTCTTTCATCTTTCAATAATTCTTCAAATGTCATATATCTGGCCCCCATTTCTCGACTTTTCTTTACTTCGCGGATTGTGGTCTGCACTTTTTGGATAAACATATCATCCTGCTCCACCTCACTCTCCGAAAGTGGTTTCCCTACAAACTCTAAAAAATCAACTAACTCTTTTGGCACTTCTTCTTTATTTTCGCCCTTTGTACTTAGGAATACTGTATGTGCTCCATCATCCATTTGAAGTTCAGGTACTTCTTCACAAATGGTTTTGCATGTATACCGGTATTTCTTTTTGTTAAACGGATCGAAATCACAGATGAAAATAACATATGTATCTGGCAATTCTTCATATGGTAATCCGCTTAGTAAAATTTCCATATCAATCTGTCCATGATAATATCTTGCTCTCTTTTGAATCGCAGACTTTCTGAGCACCTGCATTTCTACATCATATCTGGTGTTATTTTCATCTTTCGCATAAGCATCCAAACGAATCCCCTTGTATTCCGGATTGTAGACTATACTTCTTTCCTTGCTAATCTCTACGCGTTCAATTTCAATACCTAAACTACGTTCTAAAACGCCTTTACAAATTTCAGGATTCAACATAACTGCACCAAACATGAAGTTATCTTTAAATGTTAGTTCCTGTAAACTCTTTTTTTTATTCATATTCTTCTCTCCTTACACTTTAACATATTTTTAGTCTTAATGGTAGTAAAAAACATCGAAATACAGAAACTTTTCGACAATCATAGGCATACACCCTCCATTCTTTTATTATTTCACCAAGTTTGAAATTCTCTGACTGAAATGTCTTGAAATTCAGATGCGTTCTTGAATAAACGCTAACCAGACACTTTGAATGATTT
>JAZOMR010000009.1:0-3484 GCA_045654105.1 Faecalimonas sp.
GGATATGCGTACCATACCATATTTAATCCGAACAGTTTTGCAAAAATAAACGCAACCGGCAAGATAATGACAATCTGTCTAGCCATGGACAGCAGCATGCTGTAAACTCCATTTCCAAGTGCTTGGAATACACAGCTTGAAACAATACAAAATCCTGCGAATACGAAGCTTAGGCTAATGGTACGTAGGGCAGGAACCCCGATTTCAAGCATATGGTCAGAAGCTTCAAATAATCCCAATAAGGTTTTCGGGAAGGTTTGGAAGATTACAACTCCCACAAGCATAATGCCCACTGCAATTGCAGCACTAAGTTTTATAGTTTGATAAATACGTTTCTTGTTCTGCGCGCCGTAGTTGTATGCAACAATTGGTATCATACCGTTTGTCAAACCAAACACCGGCATGAATACAAAACTTTGCAGTTTGAAGTACACACCGAATACGGTTGCAGCAGTAGATGAGAACATCAGTAATATGTTATTTATACCAAAGGTTGTGAGGGAACCGATGGACTGCATGATAATTGATGGAACGCCGATTTTATAAATGTTACCGATGGTTTCTCTGCATGGCTTAAAGCCTTTGAAGCTAACATGAATTTCTTTGTTAAATTTATAGTTAAAAAAGAAACCAAGCAATGCTGCAAAAATTTGACCAATCACCGTTGCAACAGCAGCACCGGTTACGCCCATGGCAGGGAGTCCAAACCAACCAAAGATTAGGATTGGGTCAAGGATAATGTTGATAATTGCACCCATTCCTTGTGTAATCATGTTAAAAATGGTCTTTCCTGTTGATTGCAATAAACGTTCAAATGTTATTTGTAGGAAAATACCAAATGATACAATCGTAATCACAGACATGTATTGTGTTCCATATTCAATGATCTGCGCATCCTTTGTCTGAATCTCAAAGAATAATCTGGAACCTAAAAGTCCCAGAATTGCAAATACAAGGCTGCTTAGGATACCTAATAATATACCGTTCTTGGCAATGGTATTGGCTGTTTCAAATTTCTTTTCTCCAAGGCTCTTTGAAAGCAGGGCATTGATACCGACACCGGTACCGGCAGCAACTGCAATCATTAGGTTCTGTATAGGGAAAGCCAGTGAAACGGCTGTTAATGCATTTTCATTTAGTTGTGCAACAAACATGCTGTCGACAACGTTGTATAAAGCCTGTACCAACATGGACATAATCATTGGTAGGGACATAGAAATCAATAATTTAGGAATCGGCATGACGCCCATTTTATTTTCTTGTCTTACTGAATCTGACATAATCTTCCTCCTTTTTGCGTACTTGACTATTCTAACACCGATAAAAAATATATGCAATAAAAAGTAGTGACGAAAATGTGGGAAAATGTTATTATTATGAAGTAAGAAATTGTAATTAGGTTGGCTCTGAACAGTTACAAGAAAGAGGAATATACATGATACACGAATTTTCCAGAACAGAATTGTTAATAGGAGAAGAAGGATTGAATCGACTTGCAAATGCTACCGTCATGGTTCTTGGTGTGGGAGGCGTTGGCTCCCATTGCATCGAGGCATTGGCAAGAAGTGGAGTGGGAACTTTGATTTTGGTAGACAACGACAAAGTCAGCCGTACCAATATTAATCGTCAATCCATTGCGTACTTGAGCACCGTTGGGGATTATAAAACCAAATTAATGAAAGACAGAATTGACGATATCTGTCCGAGTATCAATGTATTTACTTATGAGACATTTATCTTGCCGGAAAATCTGAATGAGATTTTTGAGCGAAAAGTGGATTATATCGTAGATGCAATCGATACCGTGACTGCAAAATTAGCTGTTGCAGAGTATGCCAAGGAGCATCACATTCCACTCATTAGTTGTATGGGCACGGGAAATAAACTGCATCCGGAGTTGTTCGAAATTACGGATATCTCAAAAACCTCTGTTTGTCCGCTTTGTAAGGTGATGCGAAAGGAATTAAAGGAGCGAGGTATACACCATCTGAAGGTGCTCTATTCCAAAGAAAAGCCGATTGATACGTCGGCTCGTTCTACAGGAGAAGATAAAGGAATGAGAAGGTCCCTTCCGGGAAGCATTTCATTTGTACCGCCGGTAGCGGGCTTACTGATTGCAGGTGAAGTGATTCGCGAAATTGCGGGAGTGGAATAGGAGAAAGACATGGATTTGTTTGATTATGTAAGAGAGCAGAAAAGTGATAAAGAATCGCCGTTGGCATCCAGACTTCGTCCGACAACATTGGATGAGGTGGTGGGACAACAGCATATTATAGGGAAAGATAAGCTACTGTATCGCGCAATTAAAGCGGATAAGCTTGGTTCCCTTATTTTCTATGGTCCGCCGGGGACAGGGAAAACTACACTTGCCAAGGTAATTGCGAATACGACGAGTGCAGATTTTAAGCAGATTAATGCAACCATAGCCGGCAAGAAGGATATGGAAGAAGTGGTGCAGCAGGCGAAGAATAACATGGGGATGTATGGGAAGAAAACCATTCTTTTCGTAGATGAGATTCATCGCTTTAACAAAGGGCAACAGGATTATCTGCTTCCGTTTGTGGAAGATGGTACTCTAATTCTGATTGGAGCAACGACAGAGAACCCATACTTCGAGGTGAATGGTGCGTTGATTTCTCGTTCCAGCGTCTTTGAACTGAAATCGTTGGACAAGGAAGATATTAAAGTTTTGTTGAAGCGTGCAGTATATGATGTGGAAAAAGGTATGGGAAGCTATCAGGCAGAGATTACAGAGGAAGCTCTGGAGTTCCTTGCTGATATTTCCGGAGGTGATGCAAGAAATGCGCTAAATGCTATCGAGCTTGGCGTTCTCACCACAGAGCGCAGCGAGGATGGAAAGATACATATTACTATAGATGTGGCGCAGGAATGTATTCAAAAGCGTGTGGTTCGCTATGATAAGACGGGTGACAACCATTACGACACCATTTCCGCATTTATTAAGAGCCTTCGTGGCTCGGACCCGGATGCGGCTGTATATTATCTTGCAAAAATGCTGTACGCAGGGGAAGATATCAAATTCATTGCAAGAAGAATGATGATTAGCGCATCGGAGGATGTGGGAAATGCCGACCCAAACGCATTGACAGTGGCGGTGTCGGCAAGTCAGGCAGTGGAACGAATTGGTATGCCGGAAGCCCGCATTATCTTGGCACAAGCAGCAACCTATATTGCCAGTGCACCAAAAAGCAATGCGGCTTATCTATCAATTGATGCCGCATTAGAAAGTGTAAGAACGCAGAAAACAACAGTTCCGGTTCATTTGCAGGATGCACACTATAAAGGGGCGGCAAAATTGGGACATGGAACCGGATATAAGTATGCTCATGATTATCCAGAGCATTATGTGAAGCAGCAGTATCTGCCGGATGAGATTAAGGATGCGAAGTTCTATGAGCCGACCGAGATGGGGTATGAGAAACAAATCAAAGAACGGTTAGAGCGTTTAAAATAGATTCCGTCT
>JAZOMR010000010.1:0-4343 GCA_045654105.1 Faecalimonas sp.
GTTCCTGTCTCAATACATGGTACGGTTGCATTTTCAACACAAGCACGGATAAGACCTGCGCCACCACGTGGAATTAATAGATCTACTTTGCCGGCAGCGGTCATAAGAGCAGTTGCTTCGCTGCGGTCTGTGTTAGAAGGCATGCCTACAAGGTCAGCAGGAAGTCCTGCTTTTTCAAGACCTTCTTTTAATGCGTTTACAATAGCCAAAGAAGAACGAAAAGCTTCCTTACCACCGCGCAGGATGCATACGTTACCGCTTTTAATCAGAAGGGCAGCGGCATCGGAGGTTACATTTGGACGGCTTTCATAAATAACTGCAACTACACCAATTGGTACAGAAATCTTTTCAAGCTCCAAACCGTTGTAAAGAGTTCTTGTCTCTAATACGCGTCCCACAGGGTCTGGCAAGTTGCAGACATCGGTGATGCCTTTTGCCATCGCCCTAATACGGGCTTCGTCTAATCTCAAACGGTCAGCCATCACGCCGTCACCATAAGCGTTCAGATCTTCTTTATTTGCTTTTAAAATTTCTTCTGTATGTGCAATGAGGCTTTCAGCCATAGACTGAAGACCTTTATTCTTAGCATCTTCACTTAAGGAAGCTGCAATAGGTTTAACTGTTAAGGCAGCATCTAATAGTTCATGAACTGTCATGTTAATCATCCTTTCTTTGTAAAACGTGTTCCGACGGATTTTCCATCAAAAATATCGTAGAGAACCTCCGGATTACTTCCATTAGAGATAATCATTTCAATTCCTGCATCCATGCAAATCTGTGCAGCGTTTAGTTTCGTTATCATACCACCGGTACCACGTGCGGTTCCGGCTGTTCCTGCGAGGTTCATTATGTCCTCATTAATTTCTTTTACCACAGGAATCAAGCTGGCATCCGCATCTTTTCGAGGGTCTGCTGTATAGAGACCATCAATATCAGAAAGCAGAATCAACAAGTCTGCATTGGCACTTGTTGCAATAATTGCGGACAGGGTGTCATTGTCACCTACTTTGATTTCTGATGTAGCAATGGTATCGTTCTCATTTATAATAGGAAGAACTCCGAACTCAAGTAGTCGGTTTAAGGTGTTATCAAAGTTTGTGTGACGTTCCTCGTTTTCGAAATCAGCACCGGTCATTAACATCTGAGCTACGGTGTGATTGTATTCCTGGAATAACTTGTCATAGGTATACATCAACTCACATTGTCCAATGGCTGCGCATGCCTGCTTTGAAGGAATGTCCTGTGGCTTCTTGCTGAGACCAAGTTTTCCTACACCCATGGCGATAGCCCCTGATGATACAAAAATAATTTCCAATCCAGCATTTTTTAAATCGGAAATCACCTTACAAAGATTCTCAATTCTTCTTATATTAATATTACCGTTTTGATGAGTCAGCGTAGATGTGCCAACTTTAATTACAACACGCATGTCCTGCCTCCTAAAAAGAGTTTCATTTGTTTTACTTGAAAAAGAGTATACTATAAGGAAGGTTTTTTATCAAGCGTTTACAGGATTGTTGGGGTAGAGGAATTGTAGATTTTGGTGTTTACGGTGTAGGAGAACCAAAATGCCAGATGCACCGTAAAACTTCCTTATATTATATGGTTGTGGTGATGGGATTACGGTGCAAAACAACAAAGATATGCTACACACCGTAATTATAGAAAATATACATTTATGATTAAAGGAAAATTACGGTATAG
This sequence comes from Faecalimonas sp., assembly GCA_045654105.1. Taxonomy (GTDB): domain Bacteria; phylum Bacillota; class Clostridia; order Lachnospirales; family Lachnospiraceae; genus Faecalimonas. The sequence goes on from JAZOMR010000010.1 coordinate 1,705, forward strand.
ATAAGCAAAGATACACATTGCACCGTAATTGACCAAAAAACCGAAATTAAACCAAACAAAAACTACGGTGCAACATACCAAAAACACAAGTCGCACCGTAGATGTAAAAATCACCATAAAAAAGTGAAAAAAATATTTCAAAAAATCGAAAAAAAGTGCTTGCATTATAGATTTCTTTCCTGTATAATAAAAAAGCTGTGACAAGATAGCGATGAAGCGTGAGGTTGCTACCCACCGTGGTAGGTATTCCGTGGAGCGAATGTCAAGTTAGGAAACTGGCGACAAGTCACTGTACGAATCTATAACAGCCGATGAGAAACGGTAACAACGTGTGAGTACTCACGACACACACGGGAGAGTGTACAGTCACCACTTGTCGTACTAAAACCCAAGTACGAAAAGGAGGCGGCTTTTTTTATGGCAAGTCAAGTAATGAGAATTACACTGAAAGCGTATGAACATCAATTAGTTGATGCAAGCGCAAAGAAAATCATCGAAACTGTAAAGAAAACAGGATCACAAGTAAGTGGACCAGTACCACTTCCAACAAAGAAGGAAGTTGTAACAATCTTAAGAGCGGTTCATAAATACAAAGATTCTCGTGAGCAGTTCGAACAAAGAACTCATAAAAGACTCATTGATATCATTGCCCCAACACAAAAAACTGTTGATGCATTATCAAGATTAGAGATGCCAGCAGGTGTTTACATTGATATCAAAATGAAAAACAAATAAGAGTTCAGTAACTAATTAACAGACAGTAAGAATCCTATAATTTAGGATGAACACGAAAGTGTTCCGCTGTAAATCACAGGAGGTAGTAATAATGAAGAAAGCTATTTTAGCGACAAAAGTCGGAATGACTCAAATCTTCAACGAAGACGGAGTATTAACTCCAGTAACTGTTCTTCAAGCTGGTCCTTGTGTAGTAACACAAATCAAAACAGTTGAGAACGACGGTTACAGCGCAGTTCAAGTTGGTTTTGTAGACAAGAAAGACAAAATCGTGAACAAAGACGCAAACGGTAAAAAAGAAATTGTACACAGAAATGGTGTAACAAAAGCAGAAAAAGGACATTTTGCAAAAGCTGGTGTTTCAAGCAAGAGATTTGTAAGAGAATTCAAATTTGAAAATGCTGACGAGTACACATTGGCACAAGAAATCACAGCTGATATCTTCGCTGCAGGAGATAAAGTAGATGCAACAGCAATCTCAAAAGGTAAAGGTTTCCAAGGTGCAATCAAGAGACATAACCAACACAGAGGTCCTATGACTCATGGTTCTAAGTTCCATCGTCATGCAGGTTCTAATGGTGCTGCATCTGATCCAAGTAAAGTATTCAAGGGCAAAAAGATGCCAGGACACATGGGAAGCAAGAGAATTACAATTCAAAATCTTGAAATCGTAAGAGTAGATGCTGAAAACAATTTAATCTTAGTAAAAGGATCAGTTCCAGGACCTAAGAAATCTTTAGTGACAATTAAAGAAAGCGTTAAAGCAAACTAGTCTTTAATAGGAAAGGAGGAACACTGAGATGGCAAACGTAAATGTTTACAATATCGAAGGTAAAGAAGTTGGAACAATCGAATTAAATGATGCAGTATTCGGTGTTGAAGTTAACGAACACTTAATGCATATGGCAGTTGTTCAACAACTTGCAAATAAACGTCAAGGAACTCAAAAAGCAAAAACACGCTCAGAAGTTTCAGGCGGTGGTAGAAAACCATGGAGACAAAAAGGAACAGGTCATGCAAGACAAGGTTCTACAAGAGCTCCACAATGGACAGGCGGCGGAGTTGTATTTGCTCCTACACCAAGAGACTACTCTTTCAAATTAAACAAGAAAGAAAAGAGAGCAGCTCTTAAATCAGCTCTTTCATCAAGAGTACAAGACAACAAATTCATCGTTATCGATGAAATGAACTTTGGAGAAATTAAAACAAAGAATTTCCAAAACATGTTAAATAACTTATCAGTAGCAAAAGCATTAGTTGTAATTGAAGAAGGCAACACAAACGCAGTATTATCTGCAAGAAACATCGCTGATGTTAAGACAGCCGGAACAAACACAATCAATGTATACGATATCTTGAAATACAACACAGTAATCGTAACAAAAGCTGCTGTTGCAACAATTGAGGAGGTGTACGCATAATGGCTAACATTCAATACTATGACGTAATCCTTAAACCAGTAGTAACAGAAAAGAGTATGGAGCTTATGGCTGACAAGAAATATACTTTCTTAGTACACACAGAAGCTACAAAATCTCAAGTTAAAGAAGCAGTAGAAAAAATGTTCAAAGGAACAAAAGTAAAAAGTGTTAACACAATGAATCTTGATGGTAAGACAAAAAGACGTGGTATGACATTTGGTAAAACTGCTAAAACAAAGAAAGCAATCGTTCAATTAACAGCTGATTCAGCAGATATCGAGATTTTCGAAGGATTATAAAATTGAACAAATAAGAAACTATACGCATAAAAGCGTGACAACAAATAATCAGAAGAATGAAAGGAGTGAACGTAATGGGAATTAAATCATATCGCCCATATACACCTTCCAGAAGACATATGACTGGTTCTGATTTTGCAGAAGTAACAAAGACAACTCCAGAAAAATCTTTGTTAGCATCAAA
>JAZOMR010000011.1:0-30879 GCA_045654105.1 Faecalimonas sp.
TATTATAACATATTTTTTTATAAAAATCAAAAAAGATTTTTTTAATCAACATCAAAAGAAAAATGTGAGTATGACTCAAATTCGTCTTCTTCGTCGATATCTGAATCTTCGATTTCACTTTCTACTTCATTAAGACTGTAAACATAGCTTTCATATTCATCTGCGTTCATCATTGCTATATCAAGTCCAGTAGCCTCTGCAAAACCTTCGGGGAATACACCGCCTTTGATTTCATCAGACAGATCATTCCACATCTCATAATCCCAAATAGGATCGCAATCACCTTCGAAATTTTCGATTATATCTTCGATTTCAAAAGTGCCGCCACAACAAGCACAGATAACTTCATCTTTATATGCAATACCTATAAGCCATGAACCCGGACAGTCAGGGTCTGCAAAAACAACCTGTTTAGGTTCATAATAATAATTTTCCATAAAATCATTTCCTTTCTTTATCTTACATATATATTATAACATATTTTTTAATAAAAATCAAAAAAGATTTTATAAACTGTCAAAATAGGTGAGCATTTCCCATAGCCATTTACTAAAGCCCCAAATTGCAAAAATACCAAGAGCAATTAAAAGCATATAATAAAGAACTCCTAAAACTAACCCAAACATATTTTTCTCCTTTTTAATAGAAATGGCAGGGGCGTCAGGATTCGAACCTGAGATGTCCGCGGGAACTAGTTTTGGAGACTAGCGCAATCGACCACTCTGCCACACCCCTATATATCAAGGCACTTAATTTAACTGCAAGCGGGAATCGAACCCGCGATCTTTCCGTGACAGGGAAAAGTCCTACCATTAGACTATCGCAAAAATTAAGCATTTGCTGTAAGTGCCTTTCTTATTTATCTTACATATATATTATATCATAATTTTTTATAAAAATCAATTAAGATTTTTAAGGTGAGTATGATTTAATGAAAATCTGAGTATATATTTTATCTTAGTGAGACCAGGATAAAAAGATATTTTTTCTTACAGATCCAGCATCTTCATCAAATCATTTACGCGTGCGCGCTCCTCGTCAGAGATTTCAGCAGGCTGGAACCCACCGACCGGCACAACGAACGCCGGCGCATCATCTTCAAAGTTAAAATCGCCAGGAGCAGAAGCCTGAGATACTTCTACCTGCACTTTTGGACAAGTTAATGAAATAGCAATCTGAACATTCTCGCCATTTTCCTTTGCCCACACATATAATTTTTTATCATATAAACCGATAAAATCTTTGCCGAAAGCCGCTTTAATCTTCGCTTCAACGGCCTCTTTCGCAATACTTCCTTTTGCCATACTGTTTTCTCCTTTTACTCTCTATAAATTCTAGATTCATCACACCACCTACAAACCCACTCTTCTGGATCTCCATCTTTACGAGGAGGTATATAGCGTAAATCTTCTTCATATGCTGTTTCTCCGCAGCAGTCGCAGATAAAACAATGCTTATTAAAACAAGCTGAACATATTATGTCATCCTAAACATAGTATCCATCATCTTCAAACATTCTACAACCGCAGCTATCGCAAGTTGTTACATGTTCGGTATCTTCAAATCCATATGCTATTTCACAATCGTCACATCTCATAGTTTCTGAAAGTGAAATATCATCTTTTCCGCAATGAAGACAATGAACATAGTTGCCTATCTCAATCTTTTGAGGTTTTTCATGCCACAGTTCAGGATTTAAAATTGTATAATATGGACTTAAATAACAAGTTGAATGTAATATATCATTATAATTCAATGACCCAAAGCCTTGTGTAACAATTTCCTCTAATGGAAGCAATTGTTTACAAAATAAAAAATATCTTGATGACAATTCTGTAAATATGAGCTCGTCTTCTTGCACTTTTTTAACATAAGTATTGCTCCAAGGTCCATATTTTGAAGTACAATATTTGAAACTATCTCTACTTTCTTTTGACATAATATTGTTATAAATATTTAATACAACATCTAATCCAGTTCGTGAAGAGAATGGATACTGGCGTCCCGCAAACATTAATTCATCGTTAGGTGAAACATGAAGCAACATACGCCATTTTTTGCTGTTCCATGGCACAGAATTCGGAAAAAATGGAATCATAACTTCATCTTCTCCCTTTAAATATACCATAAATGTAGTTTCATCTACCATATATGATAAATTTCCAGCACGATATTCGCCATCAAGAGCGTGACAACTGCGCCAATTATATGTGTTACAACTGCTCGACAAGAAATCAAGCGGATGAACAGAGAAACATAATGTTCCCTTAATCTTATTCTGTTGGATTAACTGACTTGCCATATCCTGCATATGATGTAATGTTATTTCATTGGGTTCAAAGTACTTAAAAGCTTTAATAAGCTTCATACCTTTTGGAACATTTTTAATTCCACCATTTGTTACAACATTATCATAAAATGATTGTAAATTAATGTCAATGAATGCCGCAAGTTCTTCATTATTAAATGTGGTTTGAATACAATCAGCAAATTCCATTGCGGATTTTAATTTCTCTGCATCATCAAGAGTAAATTCAACGGGTTCAGACCACTCATATACTAATCCACCGAAACGATCAATAAACTTTTTCTTCGCTTTTTCCCAGCGATTAAACAATTCATCGATCTTAGGTTCGTTAATTCCTTGGGAAAATCGAATTACTTCGCTGAATTTTTCTTTGATTTCTTCTTTGTTGAACATAATTCCTCCGCACAATCTGAACATAATAATGGTTTTTCTTGCGTGCTCTCTTGGTTTTCCGTCTTTTCAAACGGGTCGCCGCACATGTCGCACCAGTTGATATCGGCAATACAGTTGGGACAAAGAAACTTATACCCACCTTTTACACTTTTTATAGGAAATAAATCATATTCCATAAACAGTTTCTTACAAATGCTACAATGCTGACCATCAGCATTATCCTGATTTATCCACCAATCGCTATAATATCCATATCCCTTGAAAAGCTCATTATATTCAAAAGTAGGAATATCTCTTTCTCTTAGCATATTTTTTACTTTTTTAATAGTATCAAATAAAGGATTGATGTGTAAGGTTTCTGATACGCTATGTTCATCTTTATATCCGATTGAAAGATTGACGCCGCAAATTTCCCAACCTGGCATTAAATAACTGATATCTGAGAATGAACCCCACTGTTCGCAAAAACCAAATGATTCAACATATCTGATGAAATCAGGAACATAACAATCATAAAAAACACAGTCATTAGTTCCTCTGCGGTCAAGCTCAATCATATATTTAAGATTAGGAATAGGGCAAGAGATTTTTGCCAATGCTGCCGCACCTATTCCACCTTTTTCTTCATCAGTTGTTAATATAACAGATGGACGAAGCCCTTCCTGAAGAATTTTCAAAATAGCAAATACGCCCGCTCTGTCATCGGCACCAAGTCCTTCGGGACTCCATAAAACGCCTTTTCTTTCATCATAATATAAATCAGATACAGGTTTAGCAAATACCGTATCCATATGAGAAACCAATGCTATTGGAATCTCACCCACTGCTACAATATAGTCTTTTGTTACAAGAACTTTTTCATACCTTGCTTTGAGATATTGGACCATTACTTTCCTTAGTTCGTTCTGTCGAAGAGAAACAAGTTTTTCAAACAGCCTGTAGTCTTTATCTGTCAAAACACGCATTCTAAAATTCCTCCTTTTTATATCTTATACTATATTATAACATATTTTTTAATTATTGTCAAGTGTGGTCTATTCTCTGCGTCTATTCTTCTCTTTGCGTAGCATTTCAGAGAATTCACATGCGCGCTGACACAAACGACAAGCTCCTCCAGTTTGACATCTTTGACCACAATTGATTCGGCTAGTTCCGAATTCATTGGGGATACCTCTATTATCAACATTATAATTCAGATTTTCAATTAATAAGTTGAGATTTCCGGGCCAATGTTGGTTTTCTTTGTATATATGTAATAAAGTTTCTTCTTTTTTCAAATCTGGTGAATCGAAATCAAAAGCATCAACATATGGATCATATAGATGGACATCTTCCGGTCGCACCCATTGACCAAAAAATTGCGGTTTAGCCAGTCTATCCGGGAGATAGAGCGGGCGAGCGCAATTACACACCAAACGCAATTTTATATCCCCAACTGCTTTTTTCACATTTTCTAAATCAAATGACAAGGGCGGCCCCAATTGAATATACGAAGGTTCAAGCGCAGCCACTTCATTTAATTCATAATATGAAGTAATTGGATAAGGCCAATACCATTTAATATTTTCTGAGTTTAATATATCAAATAATCCTAAGTTAAATGAAGCAATATAGAAGTTCTCAAATTTTTCACTATACATACGCCAAGTTTCAAAATCCTTTACTTCTGGAACTTCCTTTAATTCTAAAATAATTTCTTTGTCAGGGAGTTTTTCTACAAAGTCAATAATTCTATCTCTATCTTCATATCTTACTTTTATTTGATCGGCTTTTTTCATAATTGAATATGGTTGTCTGCCATTTACACAATATTTCATTTTATCATCCTCCTTAAATATATTATAACAATTTTTTTTGTAAATGTCAAGTAAAATTTTCTAAACCACTTTTCACTTTTGGATTTTCGGTCTTTATGACTGAGGCCGGCCGGAGCCGCCTTGCCGAACTTTTATATAGCATAAAAAAATCCTCGCTTATCAAAGCGAGGACTTTTTTTGATGTTTAATCTTTAATTTACTGAGCGATGCGGAAGCCCTTGACCTTACGAGACTTTACGCCTTCCTTGCCGGGAATTGTAAGTTCAGTCTTTTCAGCCACGCCGTCCTTAACAAGAGCAGTAAGTCTGCTTGTTACCTTACCAACTGTTGCGTCTGCATCTTCAACAGAAACCTTAGCAGTGATGTCAGCGATTGTTTCGAATTCATCAGTTAGAGCATTTTCGATAAGAACCTTAAGGGTATCTGCTTCTGCTCTCTTAGTAGCTGCTCTTTCCTTAGCCTTAGCAGCCTTAGCATCAAGAGAAGCAATTTCCTTGTCGCAGAAAGCTACTGCTGTTTCAGCATCTACTGCACAAGTGCCGGTCTCGAACATTGCCTTGATTTCAATGAACATTTCTCTCTTTGTCATCTTTTCCATAATTTTCACCATAAAACCTTTCAATAATTTTTTTTTATTTTGTGATTATATTATACCATATTTTTTATAAAAAATCAATTAAGATTTTTTAACTATATATAAAACGGCTGAGACCCCTTAACTACTCTCGATTTAATCTCGCCACAATCTCTATGGAACTTAGCGGAACCGATTATTTTTATAAGATTTTTGTTTCTTTCTTTATCTTACATATATATTATAACATATTTTTTATAAAAAATCAAAGGAGATTTTTTATTTGCGTCGTAGGAGTTTTTTAACGATTTTTTAATTTCTCCTTTGATTTATTACATATATATTATATCATATTTTTTTATAAAAATCAATAATAATCGAATCGTCTCTCAAAAATTGTCTTACGCTCTTCAAAAGTTTTTGCGTCTCGGAAGGCTTTTAACATCTCAGTGGTCTTTCTGGAAGTTATCTCAGATTCTAATCCTTCGTTTGTTATTTTCTCAATGTAAACAACCTGTATAGGATTGCCATACCAGTTCTTCACAGTGTATATTCCACCGTACATTTCATTTATCAAGATTTCATCAGAAACGCACTCGTCGCAAATGCAAATAGTGTAACAGAAGTCAAAGAAAGAGTAGTCGTCTCCCTTTTTCTTATTACCTACAACAATTGGGAATGATCGATAATGAATGACATTGTCTCCACAGCACTCGCAAGTTATAAGCTCGTTTTCATAACAACACTCGCAGTAAGCTCTACCATCTACCATTATAGGTTCTCCATCATTCCATTCTCCACAGCAGTCACAATAGAACTCATTAAGGCAGTTTGAACAAGCAACTCTTGAAGTTCCGCAGGAATTGCCTTCATCAATTATACAACCACAACAAGTACAAACGGCAGGTCCAGAGAAATTAATATAATAATGGTCTTTCGGCAAACGGTTGAGATTTAAGAATGCCATACGAGAATCGTAAATGTCATTATACATAAAGGTACTACAAATATCAAAATAAACACTATCTGTTTTAATTGTATTTCTTGAATGATTTGATATCTGGAACGCTTCCTGCTCATACTGACCATAACCAGCTTTTTCACAAAGAGTTTTTACCCATTTGAGAGCAACGCCCTGAAGGGTGTCATTTGCGTAAGGATACTGCTTATTTCCAAGAATCATTTCAGGAGTTACAATGATTAACTGTCTCCATCTCTTATTATTCCACTCATATCCGGTATAAAGCGACATATTATCAGAAGCTTTAAGATAAGCAACAACAACAAATTCAGAATTCATCATTTCAAGCGTACCTATTCTGTAATCCCCAGCCTCGTCCATCCAACACATACAAGAGGTCCAGCCGCAATCATTGTCAGACATTGTAATGTAATCAAGAGGATGAATACTTAAACACAGAGTTCCTATTGTACTCTTCTGGTTAAGAACACGAGAGTGAGCTTTTCTGAAATCCTCGAAGTAATCCATATTCATACCACAGGCTTCGGCAATCTTGCCAATAGCCTTAACAGCCTTACAACCTTTATTAACCATAAAAGGCTTTCCAGTCTTTGTTAAAGAACCAGGAATTTCAAAACTTTCTCCTGAATAAATATTTGAAATAAGAGTATCATTATAAATTAAAGAAGAAATCATATCATATTCATCAGAAGATATAATTTCTTTTAAGCACCAAGCATCATAGAAATAATCTCTGAATTTTGTAAGGAAAGTGCCAGAAGTAGTCGACCAACCCCAACACTCTTTGTCAAGTTCTTCGCTGAGTTCTTCCCAAGATTTATCAAAACAGATTTCTTTTTCAAGGATTAAATTTTCATTGAATATGTGATAAAGAGCTTTCTTATTTTCTCTCCAATATTGAAGAAAATGTTTCATATCACATACACTTCCACAAGACTCTCCATGCCAAGAAATATAACTACGAAGCACTTCAAGATCATAAGTATCAATATTTATCATCTTTAAGATTTCCTTTCATTATCACTTTTTATTTATTACATATATATTATAACATATTTTTTATAAAAAATCAAAAAAGACCTTTGAGGTGAATCAAAGGTCTTTAGAGGATGGTGGTAGATTAGTTGCCGGAACCCGCTTCACCGGTCTTTGAACCGGCGCAACCGCAACCATTCATATTTGCGAACATCATCATAGGAAGGATGTCCTTCATTGAGTTCTTGTGATCACCCATCATCATAAGAGGAATCATCTGAGGGTTTATATTGCTACCGTTAAACATCGTCATAAGGAGAAAGAGCTCAGAAAAATTATCCTTATCGTCCATAAGAGCAAACATCCACATATTGCCGAAGGGATTGCTTTCTGACACTTCTGTCGCATTAAATGCGCCGGCAAGGAAATTCACAATCTTTGTTACGAAGTTGAAGCCAAAGGGAGACTTTGTAAGCATAATCTCTTTCTTTTCACCGTTGATGGGATCAACAACCTTAAGGCTCTTACCATCCTTGGGAATTGCTACAACAAACATAGGAGCGTGATTATGAACAACAACATCACCGATTGCGATATCCTTAATAGCCACAGGCATCTTGTAAAGGAACTTAGCTCCATCAAAATTGAAGATTTCAACATCAAAGATTTCATCTGTTGATGCGTTATATGAAACATACTTACTGTCCTTGTTCTTTACGGCAAGACCATACATAGACATACGAACTGAATTAGAATTTACGGGACCAAAATCAAAATTAAACATAGAATTCATATTATTTTTCTCCTTTGTGTTATTTATTTCTATTTTTTTATCTTCTTTAAAAGCCATTTCAAGCTTAAGATTATCAATTTCTTTCATGCAATTACTTAGAGCTTCATTCAATGAAGTTCCTGTGATAGTGTTTGCGGTGCTTGATGTGCAATAAAACTCTTGTTCAAACTTAGGAACATTTATATTATAACTAATACTTGGATCAGTTACTTTGTAAGTAAGAGAGCCATCGCCATCTTCGATGTAATATTCAGTTTGTTTGGGTAAAACAACATTTTCAACATATTCTTTAACTTGATCAACAAGTTTTTTATCAGATATTAAAATTCCGTTTGTATCCAAAAACGGCAAGTTTTTATCTCGACAATATCCTCTTATTATTGGAACTGATGCCCAAGATGTAATAAATGTTCCAAGAGAATCGTCATTATCTACAACCGTGAAAGAATCTTTATCATCAAAAAAAGTCGTTACAAACTCCCTATCCCAGAGAGTGTCAAATTTTACTTCAACATTAATTGGTTGTTTTGATTGAGAAAACTTTCTAAAAGTTTTCCATATATTATAATCTATTTTATTAAGATTTCCATCTGAGACATCCTGATTAAAATCTTCAAAAAGGTCACAAACTTCATCTCCATAAAGTTTGGTTGTAAAGATTACCATACCTTTTTCAACCATTACTTTTGTATACAACGCTTTACCACTTCCTTTTCTATATATTCTTTTTCATCAGATGTTAAACTTGTTATGCCACATTTTATCGCAAGGCATTGCTGGATATGTTGCTCGTCTGCGTTTGGGGTCGCCGCAAGCAATTCGATAAAATCTTCAATGTTTTGCTGTCTATTGGCATACATTGAAAAAAGAGAGCAAGGTTCAAACATAATGGAAATTCCTTTCTGCGTGTTCCCACATTTTTTCAAAAATTTCGCATCTCTTACGATAGCGATTAAAGGGAAGGTCTGTGGGATCACCTTCAAGGGTACCGAATGCATCATTAAATTCTTCTTCGCTCATATCAGAGAGACCTTCTGGCTGATCACAAATATAAATCAAGCGAAGTTCATAGGTCTCGGTATGAGGCTTAAGAAGACATTTGTCCATAAACTCTTTTGCGTTAGAGTAAGTTGTATCCGGTGTTGAAAACATACAACTGTGATTATCATCATCGAGAGCAAGAACTCTTACAACCTTTGACATTGACAGACCTCCTTAATTAAAGTGTTCCCAGTCCATAGGGAAGTATTCCATAAGATCGAAACCAATACAATGCTCTTCATTTTCATCCCACGCATCTTCCCAATATCTTGCACAAGGAAATTCTCTTTTGAGTGCGGCCGCAGCCTCATTCATCTGTCTGACAAGCTCGGCTTTTCGATATTGATTTCGCTCTTTAAGAATTTTTTCAGCTTCTTCAATAATGCTTGTGATTTCTCTATCAGAGTATTCACTCCAATCAATTATCTGCTTCATAATTTACCATTCCTTTTTTATTCTTATAACATAAATTAAATATGTTGAAATTACTAATCCAAACAGACAAGTTAAAATTCCAAGCAAATCTCCAAAATAATGTTGAGTCAAAAATGTTAGAAAAGCAATGATTATCGCAGCAATAAATGAAAAGATTAAATCAAGTAATTCTTCTATCATTTTTATCATTTCCTTTCTTATCTTATATATATATTATAACATATTTTTTATAAAAAATCAAAAAAGATCTTTATTCATAATTATAAAGAGAAAGAAGGTTATTAAGTCTTTCTTCATATCCATCACGACATGCTTTTGTGTGTTTTAAGCGAGAAAATAAATGAAGAGTTTCATTATACATACCAATAAAATCATCTATTCTTACTTTTATGATCGGGTCGGGATTAGAAGAATATTTTTTAAGGTCATCACATAAAAAACTATATAAACTATCAAGATCATTAATTAAACTTTCTTTAATTCTTTCATCTTTGAATTTTGTTGTAGAAACTTCTTCGCTAACCTCTGCCACCGTAACAAGAGCAGCAAGCGCAATTAAGATGCCAAAAGCACCAGCTTCTCCAAAAGCGGCAATAATACCTATAACTATTGCACACGCCCCCATCACAATTAAGAACTTAACTAACACCTTTCCAAGCCCTCTTAAAACAGCTTTAACCATATTCATCATTTCCTTTCTTACTCCTTAGTCTTCACATATTTTTACAAGCTCGCCAGTGATATTGAGATAATAATAACGCCAACCAAGCTCATCATCAAAAGCAAAACTCGCTCCAGTTTCAAGCAGCTCTTCCAAAGACACAACTCTGGCACAAGCCCTTTCATCCACTTCATAAGCATACATCTGGTAATCTTTTACTAAACTCATAATTATCACCTTTCTTAAACATTATTCTTTCTTTACTTTCTATATATATTATAACATATTTTTATATAAAAATCAAAAATCCTCTTTGAAATTAATCAAAGAGGATTTTTATTTAATTATTCACTACACCAAGGGCAACTGTTATTATTTTCAAACAGCATATAACAGCCTTCCGCAAGGAAAATGGAACCATATTCTTTAGTTTTTACTTCGATACCTATAGAATTATCATTATACCAATTTTCATACCACTTTTCAATAGTGGCACAATGTGATCCCTGATGATTGAAAAAATGGACGTGATCATACGAGAAATTACCCATACCCATTGACATATTGCCGCAGCCGGTAAAGCAGACCGCTATAACGAGTACCGCAAGAATTAAAGCAACAATTTTCTTCATTTTTACTTCTCCTTAGAATTAAATAATGTTAAATCAACAACTGCGAAATTAGCACGATGAATATAAAGTTTCATACCATCAATATCAATTTCAGTGGTCTTAGGAAGATTCTTTGGAATATCCCAAGATACTGCTACTCCTTGGAACATACAGATAGGATCTCCCTCCTGGGACTGAATAATTACAATTCTTGACTTAGGATCTTTGTTGTTTATATTCTTTGTTCTCCACCAATAATTTAATGTCCAAAATGCTCCATAATCAATATCGTTGGGTGCGGTAATATTTTCTATATTATCACTTTCAGTATTAATATATTTGGGCACTTCAATATCAAGCTTTTCAAGTCTTGTATCATAAATCAGAACGGTGGAGCCGCAAGTTTCAATATCTTTACCATCAATTTCAACTGTTACAACTGATGAAAGCTCATATTCTGAAATCCAATCTCCGCTACTTGAATAGGAATACTGTTTTACTTTATTAGGCTGAATATCAAACTGTTTTCCTTCAACAGCCATCCAAGCAATTCCGTGGTTATCATAAAGCTCTGCCACAAAAGATAGAGGAATCGCTTCATTTTCATTGGGCGGAACATCAAGAGCAGTCAGAAAAGCGTCCATATCACAGCCCGCAAACGCAAAAATCATAATTACCGCAAGTACAATAGCAAAAATTCTCTTAAACATAATTTGTTTCTCCTTTAATAATCTATATCACATATATCATAACCGAATACTTCTTTAAATCCCTCTATGACTCGGCCCCAAATATTATCATAATGCTGGTCCGCCTCTTCATCTGTCATATGTGCAGGGGGATCATAGTGGTTGAAGTAAAGGTCAAAACGAAGGATATCATCAAAATAACCCTTGCCCATAGCCAAACGAGCCAAAGTCGCAAATGCCTTAACCCACTTTTCTTTTGGAAGTCTGGGAATAGGGTTGGGGTCGGGATTTGTCTTGTTAATAAACTTACACAAAATATCTTCTGCTTCATTAAACTGTTTTTCTTCGTCCTCAGTTAAACAGCCAATTCCGACAAGAATATCAATTACACTACAAATATTTTCAAGGGCATTGACCGCCATAAAATGTTCTTCATTTGTTATCATTTATTTAGTCCTCCGCAATTTCAATTTCAATATCAGTAGGTATCCATTCGTTCATATCCATATCATTTAAAGCGTATCTTTCCGCTGCTTCAATGAATTCATCTTCTGGAACATCATTTTCAAGACCGAGTTCTTCTGGCGTAAGAGTAATAAGATATGTTAAAGTAAGTCTTGCTTCACGATTCATAGTTGTATTCATATTAATTTACTCCTTATCCCAAGAATCTTCTAAAAGAAGTTCGTTTAAAACTTCTCCAATCTCAACTCGAACTTGATCATTTAAAGGATTACACCATACAATAATGGAGCCAAAATTTGAATATTCATTTAAAAGAGTTTCAATTTGAGATTTAATTTCAAAAATTAATTCTTTCTTTTTTTCTTTGGCTCTTTCTTCAATTTCTTTGTCAATAGCTTTTTTTATTTCTTCAAGCTCTTTTAAATCATAATCACCTAAAGCAAGTTCTCTATACCAATCAGTATTAATCATTATTTAATTCTTCACCTTTCTTAGAAACCATAAAGTTTCAAAATGTCTTGTATGTCCGCACACAGGACAATCTATATGTTTGTAAATGGCACCGGAATAAAACTCATTGATAGTTGCCTTATATTTACATTTACATTTATGACATTTTACAACATACATTTTACTCATAGGGGGTTTAATCACCTGTTTCATATTAATCCTCCTTACCAAGAAATATCAATAAGAACAGTATCTTCATCAGGGAAAATATCCTGCAGGAAAGTATTTACGCAATTAATAATTGCGGCATCCTCTTTATCTTCATTAAGAACTTTATCAAAATAATATGTTTTATAACAATCATTCATAAAATAATTGCCAAAAAGAATTTCTCTGAGATTGCTGAATTCTTCTGAACCATACTGCTGAACAAGAGCTTCTTCAAGATCATAGATATTTATAGTAACCATTTTCTTATATCTCATTACATTACCTCCCACTGTGCTGTTTCGTGATTAAGACAACCGTATTTATCAATCCAACAAATTGAAATGTATCCAGTTATATAGCTGGCATTTTCAAAAACTGTGTGCTGGTCTAAGCTAAAGGAACATACTTCATCAGGATGGCTTTCAAATGCTTTAGTAAGAGCTTCTTCAAGAGTAATGTCATCCACCGAAGGAATAAGGTCGCCATCCCAGTTGGTATATTTATCAAACACATCCTGAAGATGTTCTTCAAGAGTTACAGGGATAATATCTTCAGCTTTTTCATCAGCAAGATTTTTATAAATAAACTGTTTCATTGCTTTATATTCTCTCGCTTTTTCAGAATCCATATCTCCATCATACCATTCCCAGAGATCTTCGAGAGCTTTATTAAGAATATTAAGAGCCTTTTCTTTATTCATCATATTTATCATTTCCTTTCCTTTTTTACCAAGATACATCAACAAGAAGCGAATCTGTTTCAATATTATTTTCAACACAATAATCTCTTAATGCTTTAATAATAACTTTCTTTGCGATGAGCTCATCCATTTCTTTCTGATCAAAATTTTCGGGGTTAAGGCACCAGTCAATTTCTTTACACACTTCATCATATGATTCATCGTCGATAAATAGTTCTTTATAGCAATCATTCATAAACTGTTCTGGCCAGAATAAGGGAGCAATATCATCAACTACTCCATCAATAAAGGGGTCGAGATTTGCTTCTCGAACTATTTTAAGAATATCAGAATCATTTATTTTATATGTAGGCTTAATCATCATTTTATCATTTCCTTTCATTACCTTTTCTTTATTACATATATATTATAACATATTTTTTATAAAAAATCAAAAAAGCCTTATTATACTAAATAATAAGGCTTTTAACTGATTAAAGTGTAGGCTGAGAGATATTGGTTGAGGGACTCGGCAAATGGAATATATATTCATAAGTATAATTATTTCCCATAAACCATTTCAAGAATTTGCTTTTGAAATTTCGAGTATAGATAGTTACATAAGGAGCCTCAGAAGTTCTTTCTATGAAACAATCTCCACCCTTTGATAAAGCAATCTGATATCCGACATTTTCTTTATAAGTTACATATTTATAATTATCTCCGTCTTCTTCTTCAAGATAAATATCTCCAAGAACATTGTTTTCAGCATCTTTTATTTGATACATAACATAAATGGGCATTTCTTCTGTGCTTTCTACAACGGTTTCCGCACAATAGGCAGTTGGAATGCAACAAAGCACCGCAAAAGCCAAACCAGCAAGGACACCAAGTGAACTGAAAAATAAATTAGAAATCTGGAATTTCCAATCATCAACATAGGAAAAGAAAATAAGAGCTCCAAAATAACCAAGAATGGGACAGATAATAAGAATCATAATTTTTCTCCTTTATTTTTTATCTTACATATATATTATATCATATTTTTTTATAAAAATCAAAAAAGAAGAAAGGACGCCAAGAGTCTCGCTCTGACGTCCGTGCGGAAGGATATTGATTTTAATAAAATTATTTGATATAATATAGATGTAGAAAAACTTATCCAACTAATTTCACTTCGTCGGTACGAAGAGAAAAATTAATCTTCTGAATTCCTTCTAATTTCTCTGCTCTATAAAAGTCCTTCAAAATAAGCTTCTTTGAACTCTCTATATAACTATCAAGTGCTTTATCGTGAGCATTTGCCTCGTTATAAAAATCATATCTTACATATTCATTATGTGAACTGGAAACCGGTCCGTAATAAAGATTAAGTTTATAATTTTCCTCAACGAGATTGTCCGCGAGTTTATTTGCGGAAGAGCTCAATACTCCAACACACACTGAAAGAGAAATACAGAGAGCTAATGCCACCGCAAAAACATTCTGCACCCTTGTGGGTTTTACAATCAAGAATCTCCTCTGATTTAATAGAATAGCAGTAATCACTGCAATTAAGGCACAAACAACCGCAAGAATAACAAGAATCATTTTCATTTACCTCCAATTTGATTTATATTTATTACAGCCACAACCGAGCTGTTTAGCACAATGGGATCCCATTTCAAGTCCTGTGTAACAAGGACAACCTTTTGCACAAGTTAATTCAATTCGCTTAGGGTTCGGAACCTGAGTCTGCATAATCGCATTTCCCTGCCGCTGAGTAATAGTCTGCATAGGCGGCTCAGGACAAGTGCGGTCCGTCTGGAATAAGCACTCATTTAACGAGACACATCGCTGACACATAGGCAGACTCGCGCAATGTTCGCAAAGAAGATGTATCATTCCGTCTTCATCGTATTCAAGAACTCCGCCTTTTGGAATATGATCTTCGCACATTTCACACGGATTTAGGTTCGATGAGAAGACCGGACAACCGGTTTCCGCACTCGTATCGCCATTAAAGACTGGACAAACTCCACCATTTAAAGACGGCAGCACACATCTTTTACATTCTCTGTTAGGTGTCATAAATTACCCCCTTTAAGACCAATCTTGGATTAAATATAGCTTTGGCTCCTGGGCTAATAGGCTGGTATCAGCGCCGCAAGTCGCAAATAATTCTTCATATTTTTCGACAAATTCTTCGAGATTAAAGCCGTTGAGGGATTCAAGTATCGGTGTATATGTTTCCGTTCCACCGATGCATTCTCCAAGAAATATTTTTGAGTTTTCGTCATAACTGTTAATCCAATGAAAACACTCTTCGAAATCTCCCCATTGGTCTTCGGCAACTTCTTCCATCTGTCTCATTTGTTTTCGGTCAATAATCCAACCAAATCCAACATAAGCACAAGCATCTACACTCATATAATCTGTTCCTCCATATAATTTTTCATCGTCTCGAACTGTTCATCATTAAATTCGACGATACCGTGTTCAAACATTTGAAATTCAACCTTTTCGATATTTCCGTAATAATCTTCGATGATTTCCGCCGCATGAATAATGGAGTCAGCATAGATTATTCCTTTAACTGTTGAAAGACGCTCTTCAACATCGTTCCAATACTCGATTGTGAAAAGAGTAGGATAGTTTCCCATATGTTTCATCGTATATAACTCCCTTCGTCTTCATCTTCTGGAAGATAATTTGATAATGTTTCAATATCAACACCACTACATTCCCAAAGCATATCCTGGATAGCCTCAGCGACAACTTCTTTGTCGAAAGGAAAACTGTAAGTGCTACCACTTTCGTCTTTATAAACAACCGTTACAATGGATTTTGCCTGAGGGGCAGAACTATCTTCAACTTTAATTATTGATACATCTTCGAGATTTATCATTGAATTTTTTATACGAATAAAATTCACTTTATCGTCTCCTTTTTCTTTCGATAAATTTGCCAATTTTTTTGGCGTTTTTGAGAAAAAACTCATTTTTCGTCTTTACGGCTCGATACGAAAACCGTCTGTTAATTTTTACATATGATTTTTTCTTTACATATATATTATATCATATTTTTAATAAAAAATCAACAAAGAAAAAATTAGTGACGGTTAAGGTAATCGAAAATCGCATCGATCCAATTAACTGCGGCAAGAGTTACAAGGGGAATAAACACGGAACTCCATGTCGGTGCCTGTCCAGCCTGCATTTGAAGAATATGTAAGATAATGCTGAATGTCCAAAGAATTGCTAATGTAAGATGCATAATTATTTTCCTTTCTTAAATATAAAATATATCAATTAGTTTTATTCCAATAAAAAGTGCCCAAACTATTATTAACGCTATTGACATACTCATATTTCCTTTCTATTTTTATTACATATATATTATAACATATTTTTATATAAAAATCAAAAAAGTAAAAATTTGTTGGACAAAGTAAGACAAAGCACTTATAAGTATTTTTAAGTATTACTGTGGAGGTGAAAATATGACATCAATTACTATTAGAATAGATGATGCAGAAAAAGTCGCGATTCAAAAATACGCAGACGAGCATGATCTCAGCATGTCTTGGGTTATCCGCAAGGCAGTTAAAGAGTTTTTAGACAAAGAAAATAATTAAAAGGAGTTAAACTAAAATGCCAAATACAAAAATAAAAATTGTATATTCATTGAGAATACATATTGCTTTATAGCAATAGGGCTTTATGCCAATGACTGAAATGAAGAATCCGCAAAATCCAAACTTTAATTGTTGGGTTTATGCCGTTACTCCGGACTTTACATCGGCCTTTGAAGCGCTTATGGGAGGGGAAACCGCATGATTAATGAATTCAAAGATTTGGAAATGAGAAAAAGTGGATTAATTTATAATGGAACTTTTGAACAAATTAAGAAGCTATATGAAGTTGATCCCGAAAAAGCGGGCGAATTAGCTATTTCCGCAATAGAATTCGTTTTATGTGGAGAAATTAGTAGCGATGACATGCTCGTTCAATTGATGCTTGAACCAATTCGTCCCATTAATGAAAGTAATAGTATGAAGTATGACCAGAAAGTTGAGTCCGCGCGTCAGAAGAAAATAACTGAGCAGAAATTAGATTTGATTGCCGATCTATCGAAACGTGGGTTCCGTCAAAGAGAAATTGCGGAAAGACTGGGTCTTACCCAGCAAATGGTTAGTTATCGTTTAGGCGTCATTAAGTCCAGTTATCCCGAACTATTAGACGAGGCAGACCGCACAAAAGAAATACAAAAGAATGACATAGTTACAAATAATACAAAAGAATTTACAAAAACTTTACAAAAGAATTTACAAACAGATTCGGATTTTACAAATAATACAAAAAATACAAAAGATACAAATTTTGTACCGGAAGTTTTTTGTAAAAATGAGGGAGTTGTGGAGGAAGTGAAGGCTCAAAGTGAGTGGGTTTTCTAAAATTTTTACAAAAACTTTACAAAAGGTTGGATTTTTACAAAAGAAATACAAAAGAAATACCAAAACTTTACAAAAATACAAAAAATACAAAACTTACAAATGTATGTTAATGTTAATGTTAATGTAAATGTTATATTGGTAAATTTTGTAGAGGTTCCCTCTACGAAAATTTCGAGGCGAGCCTAAAGGCTCGATTAATTGAGAGAAAAAGGAGAATAATAGCAATGGCTATAACGGTTAAAAATGATTATATAGATAGAGATAGTGATAGATTACATTTTGTGAAATGTAAGTTTGAAGATTTACCAACTACCGCAAAAGATGTTAGTATATTTATTGACGGTAATGTAATATATTTTGTAGATAATAATACTATTCCAAGATAGTATGAAAGAATCATTTTAAAAAATGAAATAGAAAATGATTAGTTTATTAGATTGTTTGATTGATTTTTATAAAAATTTTTGATATAATATATATGTAAAGAAAAAATAATATAGATAAAGAGGGTTATATAAGATGTTTTTTAGTTATGAGAAATTAAAGTTTTATGAAGAAACTGGTAGTAAGATAGGAGACTGGAAAGGTTCAGGAGTTTATGTAGCCTCAAAACATAATTTAAAGAGAAAAGATCCCGATGATTGGTATATTTTATATGATGACGGCAATAAATTAGTTGGATTTATATCAGGAGATTGGTATGTTCTTGGTTATGTAAATGATAACGGTACTGTGAGAGAAATTGCCGGGAAGCTTTATGTACCGGAAAATGAAATGAAAAATACTTATGGTTTAAAATCAAAAAATGAAATGAAAAATGAAACCAAAAAATCAAATGAAAAAATGGAATCAAAAAATCAAATGAAAAACTCATTTGAAATTTCAAATGAAGAAGTCATTGGAGATGTGCGCCTCGGTATAGCGGTCGATGAAATGCTGGAAAGCGCACGCACTATGACAATTGACTTGCTCTTGGCGGGATTTGATTATGGATTAGATGAGGCTGTTGGATAATGGAAGATAGAATAATATTTACATTGTGTATGATTATATTAGTTTGCGGAGCTTATGGTATAGGTCATATGAATGGTCGCAAAGGTTGGTAAAATTAGGGGAGATAGTGTTGGTGCTATCTCCTTTCTTTGTTTTTGGAAAGATTGTAAAAATTGGTGTTTTGCTAAAATTGTAAAAATTGTGAGTTTGCTCTGGCCCGAACGGCCCCAGACTCACCTCTCATATTACCCCGTCATCGTCTCCGTAAAGACAAAAAAAATTCCTTCCTCTTTTTGAGGAAGGATTTTTTTCTTCATAGCATAGCTACTTTCTAGTTAACTACACGGTAATTAAGTTGCTTCTCGTGACCATTGAGTCACAGTAGGATTTTTATCTTATGAATCCTTTAAGAAAATCTTCGATAATTTCGTCATCTGAACGAACTTTTCCTACAACTGTCTTTGGTGTATTATCCACAGGATTAGAAATTGTTCCAAGTCCGCTACCAAGCAGCTCTACAAGTCCAAAGATATTGGACATACCATCGATAAGGGCGTCAACATCTTCTTCTGACACCTTAAACATTTCAGCGCACTGGGGACATTCGATTGTGCCATACTCACCAATAAGTTCACAGATCTGAGCTGCTATTGCTCTCTTACGAGCTGCTACCGCTTCTTCTCTTGCCTTCTGCTCCTGACGAGCCTTAGCGAGAGCTGCTGCCTTTGCCTTTTCTTCTGCATCATATTCGGCCTGTGCCTCGTTCATTGCCTCTGCGATTGCATCGCCAATGTCACCCATGTCCTCGCCAGCCTGCAGTCTTTTAAGGAAATAATCTTTAGTAAACATAGTATATATACCTTCTTTCTTTTTATTACATATATATTATATCATAATTTTTTACAAAAGTCAAATGTGCGGCTCCCGGTTCAGAGATCTATTTAACTGGGTGTGAGGCGCTTTGGGGGTCAAAAACCGCACTCTGTTTTTACTTCGCTCTTGGAAACGTATGTCAATTTGCCTCTCTGATAAGGCTGTACGCCCTGAACTATCCTCTTGTGACACATTATTCACTTCTGGATTTTTACATAGAAAAATCGTGGCAAATTTTATTGACCATTTTTTTTAGGAGAGCTGCTTGACTTTTCAAAAATTTTTTGATATAATATTAAAAAAAACCATTTTTTCCCAGCCCACTTTCACTATTGGACGGGGCCATATGTGCGCGAGCCCCGGTATTCCGGGAAAATTAACGCGGTTACTCCGGTCGCTAGAAGTCGCAAAAAATTTCCATATGCTGGGGCCGGTCGGAAGTTCGGTGCCCCGCGCTCGCCCACGGCCCGCAATAGCAAAGCTGGCCATATGGGGCGGATAGACGCGGCCCGCGCCTTGCAGGGAGGAAATGGTAAATTATGGGAAAAAATAGTTTACAAAAAATTCATAAAAATTTCATAGAAAATTTACTAAAACACTTGACTTTTATAAAATTCGGGCCGTTGCGTCCATTATGGGCCCGGCAAACCACAACCTTCTATTATACCATACTCATCCCCGCTTTGTCAATAGGCAAAATGCACAAAAAAGAAGATGACTTTTTAGTCATCTTCTACAATCTGTTCAATATGTTCAATAATTCGGTCTTTAAGGTGTTCCGAAACAATGTAATAGTCAGAATCATCAAGACCACAATACCAATCTACAACGGCTTCCTCAACAGTTAAACCGTTTCGCACATTGTTGAGAATTTCATTAATATCACTTTTAGATAAATGAAAACTGCCTGAGTATCCAAAATCAACACCACAATTCATTTTTTACACCACCTTGTATTCAAGCACACATTCAACTTTCACGAGTTCGGCATTCTGCGGAATAGAAACATTGCGACCTGTGTTAAGGTCAATGACAAAAAGATGTCCGTTTCTATCAACTACCATACAGACTTTGTTCTGATAGAGAAAAGTATCTCCTGTCCAAACATCACTTAAATGAATGGCTTTATCATTTTTTACTCTTTTAATTATCATTTTTATTCCTCCTTAAATTTCGTGGTCATCGGTGTAATCTTCGGGGTCTGCCCCTTCCCAAGCACTTGCGAAATCATCGCAATCTTCCATAGGGTTATCAAGTCGGCAAAAACAAGGGTGCAAAGATGAGTGGGCATAGTAGGGGCAATCCCAAGCATTTACAGGGCAATGAAAGTGTTTCATCTGTTTCTGTCCTCCTTAAAGTAAGAAAAATTGTTTGATAAACATTCAAAACCAAAAGTGCAGTAACAACCAAACTTGCAATGCTGACAAGTAATACTGTTTCTCTGAACTATGCCGATGATGTTTTGAACTTTCTCCATTTCATTTTCTGTCATTTGTATCAATTCCTTTCTTCTCTTGATGTATTTATTATAACACACCAAGAGAAAAATGTCAATAGTTTTTATTCATAAAGTTTCGTTTTACTAAAATAAAACATTCCGTCAAAAGCATTTTCATCTTCTCGGTACATTTCCAAAAGTAAAGCCAGAGCATTTGACACTCCGTATTTTTCAAAAAGGCTTTCGTGATAAACATACTTGTTTTGGTCTTTATCCCACACATCATCAACCCAACCTTCATCAATTAAGAATTTGATTGCGGCGACCTCATCAACGGCAACTCCAATCGTGCCGTGATTTTCTTCACTTATTATAATTACATTTCTCATTTTTATTCCCCCTCCCAACAAGAAGTAAATCCGTGTTTTGCTTTGTATCCATAAACTTCAAACCAACAGTAGGCTCTTTCACACTCAGGACAATGTCCTAACATTTCAAGTTCAATGGTTTCACCATTAATCGACATATCAAGCCTGTCAGAGGGTTTGATTTCTACACAACAATGAGGGCATTTGTATTTCATTATCATCATTTCCTTTCCTTTGTTGATATTATTATAGCACAGATTATGGGAGAAATCAAGATGGCAAATTGCACAAAGATTCGGTGAAAAAATTGTTGAAATTGCCATCTTGACAAAAATAACGCTCGCGGCAACTGTACGCGAGCGTTCCAAAAGTCAATAGGCAGAATGCCTAAACATTCTGCCTATTATTTGTGCAGTTAGCCGAAGAAACGGCTAACTATTTCATCAAATACCTCAGGTGCAATATCCACACCGAAAAATCTGTCATTCTTGCGGAAGGCGGTGGGGTACTGTCTTATCAGTTCGGCTCTTAAAGCACTTTCCGCACCCTCTGCAGGGATAGTTCCGCAAGGTCTTATGCGATGAATTTCAACTTTGCGAATATCAAACTTTTTGGAATACTCACCAATTTCCTGTCTTAATCTGCCGACAACATCTTTCGCACTTGTTCCGATTTTATTAAATTCAAGTTCCTTTGCATTATAAAACTTGAAGAAATAAACAGCTTCTTCATTTTTCAGATTTTCACCACAATTGGGCATAAACTCCATTGGAACGGAAGGGCGACCGTCTTTGAAATTGCGGAAAAGAATTTTCTGTTCAATAGGCTTTTCTTCGACTTTTTTTTCGATAATAATTTCAACTTTTTCCTCGGCATTGTCTGTGAAAAGCATTTCCGCAAGGTCTGAAAACTCCCACATTTTGCTCCTCTTGGTTGATACTGTTGAGGGGGCATAGTCAAGGTGGTCTGCGATTTGGCTTCGTGTCCACTCTGCAAAAATGTAAAGGGCATAAATCTGTGCGAGGTTGATGTGAGCAAAGGGAATATTATGTTCATTTCCGTACTCACGAATTTCCGTTCTTGTTGCATACATTGAGATTTTTGACATTGTTTTTATCCTCTTTTCATTTTATTGATTAGGGGGTACCTTCGTTTCCCTAACCTTGTGAATTCATTATAGCACACTTTTTAGTGTTTGTCAAGTGTTTTTTTTGAAAAAATCCCTAATTTTTTAGGGATTTTTTCAGTTTTTTGCTTAATTTTTGGGTTTTCTTTTCTGTACAAGGGTTAATTCATAGGAATTTCCGTCTGCTTTGAAGCCGATTTGTCTTTCCTTGTTAAGAATTTCAACACCCTGATAGCCATTTTCAATCAAAAACTGTGAAATTTCAGCAATTATTGATGATTTTGTGGGGTTTTCTTTTCTTGTTTTGGTAGTTTTTTCTGTTGATTTCTTATGAGTGTCAACATTTATCATTTTCTTTGCCATTTTTTCGGTTTCCGGGTCAAGGTCGAAATACACTCTTTCACCTTTGTCAATTGCCTTATCCGAGGCTATAATATCTTCGGCTTCGGCTTCGGTACAACCTAAAATTCTCATAAGTCTTTCTTTTTGTGTTTCTGCCATAGGTTAATCACCTTTCCTTTCATTTAGTATTATAGCACATCGGAATGCATTTGTCAAGGGGTTTTTTGAAAAAATTTGGGGGAGTTTCCTCCCCCTTGGGGGTTTAGGCAATCTTATGGAAATAAGCCTTGCCTTTGACCTCTACTCTTTCGATGGAGATACCCAACATCTGACGGACAAGAGCCGACACTCTCTGATTGGTAAGGTCTGCACAAGCGGGTACGGACTTGATAAGGTCTGTAATTGTATAGTCCTGACCTTCGACCATACCTTCAAGGATTGCCTCCTGAATACCCTGATTTGCTATCTGCTTTTCGGTGGGCTTCTTTTCAGCGGAGTTCTTCTTTTCAAACTGTGCCTTCATCTTTTCGACCTTTTCACGGACTTCGTCTGTGAGTTCGCACTTTGCAAGAACATAAGCAAGAGCCTTTACATTTGTCATCTTTTCCATAGTAATCAATTCCTTTCGGTTTTTAAGACTTGAACCTGTCTTTGTGTATTTATTATAGCACACTTTGTGCCGTTTGTCAAGGGTTTTTTCAAACTTTTTTTAATTTTTTTTTATCGGATTAAGTCCGTTCTTTAAGTTTTCCTTACCCTTGGAACATCTTTATTATAGCACATTGTGAGCGGTTTGTCAAGAGGTTTTTTGAAATTTTTTCGAGAAAGTTTGTGCGACTTTTACTCAACGAGGACACAACCCTGTGAAACTCTCCTCCTGACATTTATAATTATACTACACTACAAGCCAAAAGTCAATAGGTAATGTTGCACAATTATGGGATAATTTTGCGACCAAAGTTTGTGCATTTTGCCTATTGACTTTTTTTGAACGATGTGGTATAATTAAAATTCGGCGCCCCATGGCCCTGAACGCGCCGCCGAGGGCAAGAGTTAAAATTCTCTTGCCCTCATTTTTGCCCTCTGTAGGGTATTCAGTTTTCTCTCGGCATTTTCAAGCTCTCTCTCGGCATTATGCCACTCACTATTCTCATAATAGTAATAGCCTGCTTCCACATCAAGACCGTTGAATCTATCCCAAGGGTGTTCTGTTCCGAGTTCGGTCATAAACTCCATAAGTTCAAGAGCCGTTTCGTCATTGGGAATATACATCGCAGAGGCTTTCTGAATATC
Source organism: Faecalimonas sp. (assembly GCA_045654105.1). Taxonomy (GTDB): domain Bacteria; phylum Bacillota; class Clostridia; order Lachnospirales; family Lachnospiraceae; genus Faecalimonas. The sequence continues at coordinate 23,952 of JAZOMR010000011.1, forward strand.
ATAGTCAAGCATTGATGTTCTGTGAAGTGGTGTTCTTTCATTTTCAAAAAGAATTATTTTACCTGCAAGGGCATCATACTTATGTTCATATTCATAACACTCTTTTTCTGTGTCGAACTCTTCTCCGTCTTCGGCTACCCAATATTCAACCTTACGCATTTTCATTTTCCTCCTTGTATCTTTCACATTTTTCGTGTAAAGCACAGAAATCACAATACTGTCTGTCTGCCTCACATTCAACTATCATACTTTCAATTTCAAACATTTGACATTCTCCTTTCGTCCTTCGGTATCTTTATTATATCACACCGAAGGGCATTTGTTAAGAGTTTTTTATAATTTTTTTTAATCTTCGTAATAAGTTTCTGTCGGCTCAACAAGTCTTTCAATAAGTGTAATACAGCCGTCATTATCTTCCACAAGGTCAATACCGCAAGCAGAGAACGGGATAACCGAATCGACAAGACAGTTTCTCATTCCTTTTTTTACTTCATCAAATGTGGGGTAAGTGTATTCTTCAAGTTCATACTCTCCACAAGGAGTTTTTACAAACCAACGAAAACCTTCTTTAATCATTTTTATCAATTCCTTTCTTTCTGTTGTGGCTTTATTATACCACAACAGAAAGCATTTGTCAATAGTTTTTTATAAAGTTTTTGATTCGGATACAAAATATTTTGCATTGTATTTATCAAGTATTAATTTTACGATAGCACTTTCTTTTTGAGTAGCACAGAAAATATTAAATATTCTATGTTCTCCACTTGTTTTGAAACAGTTGTGAGAAATATTCATTTCTGTTAATTCCTCTTGAACCTTTGCGACATATTGCGGAATTACTGTTGCTTCGACTTTCCACAGTTTGTCTTTTCTTGCCTTCTCTTCCAAGAACTTAACAACATACACACCGATTAAATTTGCGACGGCAACAATTACTGCCTTCAGCCACAGTTCAAGTTCGCACATCATATAAACCGTAACGACTGTATAAAGTCCATAGGCAACGGCATTGATAATTGCAGCGGCGGTCTTTCCGCATTTTACAGTGGCGATAGATTTTACTGTCTGAATGATAACATTCAAGATGTTAAGCACAATAAATGTTAATAATAAAGTATTCATTGTTTAACCCCCCTCTGTGTATCTAATGCAAGTTGCATTAAATTCTTCCCAATACTTTTTTAATCTTCGTTCTTTAAGTTTTTTTAACCATTTCATTTTTGATACCTTCCTTTCCTTTGTTGTATTTATTATATCACACATCTTCATCAATGTCAATACCTTTTTGAGATTTTTTTTCATACCAAAGAGCAAAAAATAAATAAGCAATTCCGAGTATCATCCAAGAGATAAGAACAACTGCACCGAGGGTTTTAGTGCGGTCGATGTTAATGAGTATCAAACCACCAAACATAGTTACAAATGATGCGATAGTGAATTTGCGGATGCCCTCCCAATAAAGCCAATCAATTATTTTTTTCATATTCATTCCTCACTTTCTGTATGTATTATAGCACAGATTATGGGAAAAATCAAGATGGCAAATTGCACAAAGATTTGGGGGAAAAATTGTTGAAATTGTGCATTTTGCCGAAATTCCGGCCCACCTGGACCATGAGCGGCCGGTCAATTATACCACACCTTGCCGCAAATGTCAATAGGCAAATTGTACAAACTTTGATTCGTAACTTTGTACAATTTGCCCATTGACAAGGAAAGTCCCCGTTAGGAACGGGGACAGGACAACACAATTTTATATTTTTTGCCGCTGTAGTTAAAAGTGAATTCTCGTTCATCATTAATGACATCAAGAATTTCGCAGTCGTGGAATTCAAGATTTCCTTTGATAATTTCAATTAACATTGATTTATCAAGATCAACTTTTTTCTCCCTCTTGGTCGGAGTGGAGTTTTGTTTTCTCGGTGCTTGTCTTGCTTTTTTAGCACCGCCCGCAAGTTCTTCGGGTAACTCGAAAAGTTTCTCGCCCTTGTCAATTCGCTTGTCGCATTCTATTATTTCAAGAGCCTCCTCCTCGGTTATTCCAAGGACTCGCATTAATTTTTCTTTTTGAGTTTCGATTTTCATCACCCTCTTGGAAGATTTCGGGGGAGTTTCCTCCCCCTTTGGATTAGCCTATCTTGTGGAAATAGGCTTTACCCTTGACCTCGACTCTCTCGATAGATACTCCGAGCATCTGTCTTACGAGAGCGGAAACTCTCTGATTAGTGAGGTCGGCACAAGCAGGTACAGACTTGATGAGGTCGGTGATGGTGTAATCCTTGCCACTTTCCATACCTTCGAGAATTGCTTCCTGAATTCCCTGATTTGCTATCTGCTTTTCAGTGGGCTTCTTTTCAGCAGAGTTTTTCTTCTCGAACTGAGCCTTCATATTCTCAACCTTTGCCTTTACCTCTTCGGGAAGGTCTGCGTGAGCGAGAACATAAGCGAGAGCCTTAACATTAGTCATCTTTTCCATAGTATCAATTCCTTTCAGCGTCGGTCGCCACCCATTAGTTTTTTATCTGTAAGAGGTCTTGTCCTCTTTACATACTTATTATAGCACACTTTGTTTTGTTTGTCAAGACTTTTTTTGAATTTTTTTTATTTTTTTTTCTTGACTTCGTTGTGCCGTTCCCTTTACTGTGTCTTTATTATATCACATTGAAAGAGGTTTGTCAAGGGTTTTTTTGAAATTTTTTCAAAAAATTTTAAGATTGTTTTGATGACATTCGTTAATTGCTACCAAGCACTCCGTCCGAGAGGTCTTTTCCCTCCCCCTGACATTTATAATTATATCACAAGGCAATCCAAAAGTCAATAGGTAATGTTGCACAAATAATGGGAAAAAATATTTTTAATATTTGTGCAACTTTTCTCTTGACAAAAACTGCGGGGTGTGGTATAATATAAAACTCCGGTCCGCGCGAGCGTGGACCGTCGGTCGCATTCCCATCCCAAAATTCTATTATACCACAGATCGCACTCAAAAGTCAATAGGCAAATTGCACAAAAATAGAGAGTGCCTTTTGGCACCCTCATACATCAAGTTCATACTCGGTCAACTCTCTGCCCATGTCCTCTTCGGCATCAGCCTCGCACACACCTTCCCACCTTTCCATAACTTTTTCAAGGTCGTAAGATTTCATTTTGAAAATTTTGAAGGCTTCATAATTATCATTGAGCCAATCTCGGAAGGCTTCGTCATCAGTTTTGTAAGATTTTGCTCTTTCGGCTAATGCCTCCTTGTACTGTTCTTCGGTTAAGACCTCCGCATTTTCATAGTCAACATAAATTTTGATTTTCATTTTTAATCATTTCCTTTCCTTATGTTTCCAACAAAAATAGCAATGATGTGAGAGAGAGCCATTCTCATTGCAAAGATTTCCCAATAGGAAAACAGAGGGCAATTAATGTAAGGTGCAAGAGTGTTCCAACCCCACATTATAAAGGCTGATGAAACGAACCACCCTATTATACTTGCGATTAATGTTACAATTTTTTCTCTTGAAATTTCTTTCATTTTTATCATTTCCTTTCGTTTTATTGTGATTATATTATATCATACTTTTTGCTTTTTGTCAAGGGAAGATTTTTAATCTTCCCATAACTTTTTTCTCATTGGTACATTCTGCCTTAAACAGTAGGCAAAAATCTCTTTTTCTATCATAACATCAGCAAGTCCTGTGTGTTCCTCTTCAAAACTTTCCTCCCCACTTATGAATCTGTAAAGCACTTCGGCTGTCATTTTTAACTGATGATTTTTACAGATGTAGCCGTTTTCTTCGCAGTATTCTCTGTATGTGGGCATTTTACCGATTACATCCCTTGCCATTTTGAGAGTGTCCCAAATTTCCGTTCCGTAAGGGAAAAAGTATCTTTCCTTTGACTTTGTGAGCCACCTCTGTGTTGTGGTTGCTGACTTATAATCAAATCGAGCATTGTGAGCCATAACCACATTCGTTCCGTATTCTATCATATCTTCTCGGAGGATTTTTCTTATTGTTTCCCACTTTGCGACTTTTGCCTCTTTGGTTGCTATTCTCTTATAATACAAAGGGAGTTTTTCAAAATAGTAGGCACTTGTCATCAGTTCCTTTTCCTCAAAGAAAATATCTCTGTTTATAAAACTTCTTGTCTTATAGACATTTCCTTCTTCATCGATTATTGCCCAACCCATATCATAAACAAGGGGGCAGTCGATTTCGTTTGCGGTTTCTGTGTCAAGCACAATAAGATACTTTTTTGTTCTGTCGATAAAATTCATTTTTAATCATTTCCTTTTCTTTTATTAAATGGGGCTTACCTTCGTTTCCCTCATTTGTTGTATTTATTATAACACATTAATTTGTATTTGTCAATACCTTTTTTCAAAAAATCTTCTCAATCGAGAAGATTTTTTAAGGCTTCGATAAGGTCGCATTCTGTGGGGTTTATTGTGTCACCCAAGTGCCAACCACGGCACACCTTCGCATTGTCATCAATAAGAATTGCGGTTTCATCATCGGCAAGGTATCTGCGAACGGAATCAGCCTTTGTCGCACCATACTGAACAAAGTGGACTTTATCAAAGGGAAAACCATTATCAACAAGCCATTCAAGTTTTGCTTTGCGGACTTCGTTTTTGTATTCTTCGGAGCTGTCCTTTGAGAGCCAAGAGATAATTCTGATTTCGATTTCGGCAAGTTTAAGAGCCATAAGAACATCGGCAAGAGCCTTCATATCCCACATCGGCTTTGCGATTTCATAGGGGAGAGGGTTTTCGTTTCTTAACATAGAGAGCCAACCTTCAACACCATAAAGGTCTGCGATTGTTCCGTCCATATCAAAACATACCATTTTAAGATTTACATTAAGTTCTTTCATTTTGTTTACTTCCTTTCTTTACTGTGTCTTAATTATATCACACTTTATTGTATTTGTCAAGGGTTTTTTTCAAAGATTTTTACAAATTTCTTCAAAAATGTTATACTTTGTTAATTCTGTTATATTACCGAGTTTAATGGTTGATGAATAGCCGTCAAAATATAAAATGGTAATTTCACTACCACACATAGAAATAGTTCTTACATTTTCCAAGGAATAACAACAATTTCTGTATTTATACTTTTTCATTCTTCATCCTCCTCATACTCAACGGGATTTTCAAGCGACCATTTTAAGTCTTTCCAACTTGTGATAAAGCCGTAAATTATCAACGGAATACCTACACCATAAAGTATTAAATAGAATAAAATCTGAAACCACTGTGGAAACATTTTTGTTACCTCTTTCCTTCTTTATTGTGTCTTAATTATACCACATCAAACCGCAGTTGTCAATCGTCAAAATGCACAAAGTTTCGGGATAAAGTTTGTGCAATCTGCCTATTGACTTTTGGAGAAAAAAATGCTATAATGGAAGGTTATCGTGAAATTCGGCGCCCCATGACCCTGAACGCGCCGCCAAAAAGAGGCGACCGCAGAGAATGGCGAAAACTCTGCGGTCTTTGGAAAGGAGGTAAATATTACGAACAATTGGGATAGGGGTCGAAGGGCTCGACCCCTTCAAAGAGCCTCAGTAGTTATCTACAACCTTGTAGCCCTCCTCTACCTTAATGTTGATGTATTCGGCAGTGTCGGAGTTCTTGTCATAGACCTCAAGGACTACCCACTGTTCTCCTTCGGCTCCGATTTCAATGCGGTCAACCACATACTGAAGGTCAAGTTCCTTTGTGGGTGTGCCGATTATTGCCGATGAGCCGAGAGTGAGAATTGCGATGATTGTTGCGAGAATTTTTCTTAATGTTAAAAATACTGTCATTGTTTTTGTTTCCTTTCTTGTTTCGTTGTGCTTTTATTATAGCACAACGAAACTTATTTGTCAAGTGTTTTTTTAAATTTTTTTAATCAAATACAAGCCTTGCATTGGGAATCGGCACAATCATTACATCATCATTAATATCAACAAGATAGCCATTACTTAAAATAACTGCCGAGTTATAGTCATTGAGTTTCATACAAACCTCACCTTCTTCGGGATAGAAAAAAACATCTCCGTAGTCGAGGTCTTCAAATGAGGTGTAATTGGGATCATACTTTGAAATTTTCATTTTTATTATTTCCTTTCCTTTGTTGTGTCTTTATTATATCATACTTTGTTTGATTTGTCAAGCATTTTTTCAAGATTTTCTTTTAATTTTTTCAAATCTTCTTCATCGCAGTAACACACGCCACCCCATGCGTCATAAAGTCTGTAAGGATAATTTTTATCATACTTATCTTTTGAAATGTGAATCATACTGTTTCCTCCTCTTCATAATCATCTTCATACTCAACGGGATTTTCAAGTGACCATTTGAAATCTTTCCAAGTGGCTTTAATTCCGTAAGCCAAGAGAATCGGCAAACCGATGTAGAACAAAACATTGAATACATTTACAAACCAAGTGGGGAACATTTTCATTACCTCTTTCTTTCTTTACTGTGTCTTTATTATAACACAAGCCAATTAATTTGTCAAGTAGGTAAAGTGCACAATTATGGGAAAATTATCGCGAGAATCTTTGTGCAAAATGTCAATTGATTTTTTGCGAGGGGTATGGTATAATTAAAATTCGCGTCGCCTACCTGCGTGGGCGGCGCGTCGAAATCTCAAAGCAAAAAGACCCCTTGTGGGGGGTCTCACTTAATCATCTTCGGGGTGCCGCACACTCTCTGCGAGGTTTTCGCTCTCCTTTTGGCTGACAGCCCATTCGACGATTCTGTAGCGATAAAAATCTTTGTCAATCTGTCTGTCGATGTAGTCCTGAGCCATTTTTCTGTCATTGGCAACATAGGCAACACCGCTGAAAGCCCAATCTTCATAAAGAACAATATAAACTATCATTTGAAATTCCTCCTTTACTGTGTCTTTATTATAACACAAAAACCTCTTGTTGTCAAGAGGTTTTT
>JAZOMR010000012.1:0-4541 GCA_045654105.1 Faecalimonas sp.
GATAATGTTTTCCCATACTGCATCTAAATTCAATCCTTTCAATTGCACATTCAGGTTGTCTTTCGTTTGCCACTCCGTCTGCATTAACTTGGTATGATAAACAGCCAGTTTCTGTTCATTACCGCACTCTAAAACAAACAGTATGTTCTGTGGTATCAACTTCGATATGGTTGCTATATTTCTCTCATCAAACTCTTTCTTTTTGAGGTTTACTAACAAGATAAAGAGGCTTTTGACTTGTTCGCCTTCTGCAATATTTACTTTTTCAGATGATACTTCGTTTACAATCGTTATTCTAGAAATATCCGCATCAATTTTTTCTTTTGCTGCTGTATTCATCTGAAATTTCGTATATATTGCCTTTTTTGAAAGTTGCTTATTTAACTCTGTCGTCTTTGGCAAACCAAGCATCATCTCACCCCTTTTCTTTTGTTTATCGAACCACCAAGAAACAAATCAATTCGAAATCGTCCAACCCTTTTATCTCATTTGACAAGAAACTCATTTGACTACCATTCAAGAAACTATCTATGTCGCTTTCTTCTTTTACTTCAATGATAGAAGAAATTGCCTGTCCAAGCAACTTTGAAAACTCTGCCATATTTCTTCCGTCGCGAGTCTCTTTGTTAAACTGACGGTATAATTCCGGAATCGCTTCTGTTTTTCCTTTGCAGAGGAACCGCATCTTATCAAGCATATCTTTTGGTGACAGATGGTCGCAAATCACTTCACCATCATCACTGATATATACCATGTAAAACGGATGCAATCGATTTTGATTGTCTATATTTACACTGTTAGACCGATTCTTCAAAACATAGATTACTCCGGCAGGTGTATCATCTGAAGCGTGAGCTACTGAATGTAATCCAAATGGCGTTTTATCAATATCAGGATGATGTTTAATATATTCAAGCAAATCCAATCTGAACTCATTAAGTCCCAAGTCCATAATGGAGATGCCACTAGACATATCTTCAATATCTACCACTTCTTCTTGCAAGCGTTTAAGCTGTGCTTTACGATACTCCAAGTCAGTTTTATCTTCTTCGCTCAAAAGATTGTCATCACCGGTAGCAGTCATATCAACAATCTTCATACGTGTTTCAACTTTTGCTTTCAAGTCAATGTACTCGTCAAGTGTTACATCCGGCCAGAAGTTTACAAGTTGAATAAACTCATTTCTACTTCCAATACGGTCAACACGACCAAATCGCTGAATGATACGCACCGGATTCCAATGAATATCATAATTCACCAAATAGTCACAATCTTGTAAATTTTGTCCTTCGGAAATACAATCTGTAGCGATAAGGAAATCAATCTCTGTATCATCATCTGCCATCAACAAATGCTTGTCCTTGGATATCGGTGAAAAACACGTCAATACCGTATTCAAATCTCGCTTGATTTTTGGAGCATTCGTCCGTCCCTCAACTGAGCCAGATATCATAGCAGTATGTAATCCAAACTTACTCTTCACATATTCGCTGACATTTTCATAGAGATATCCTGCTGTATCTGCAAATGCTGTGAAGATAATCATTTTCTTGTTTCCGGCATTAATAGGATTTTCTAGTTTATCTTGGATAACCCTAAACAACTCTTGTAATTTGCTATCGTATTCAGGCGTAATATCTCCTACCATAAGATTCAATAATTCCAGAATCTCTTTATCTTTTAATAAACTATCTTTCCAAGATAAATAATCCATATCGGCAAGTTCGATTTTAACTTTCTTTCCAAATGAAAAGAGTTCGTCTCCATTTTGGTCTTCAGCATCAAATTCATCAAAATTTGAAATATCTGTTAATTCCAAATTCACGCTGACACTTTTGTCATATGCATCTATGGTTTGTATCGTTCGTTCAATCAACTCTCTGATTCTTTTTAATGTCAGATTAAAAGAGAACACAGAACTTTCCAAACGTTTCATCAGGTTGATGGCTGTCAAACGACGTATACCTTGTTCACGGTTGGCCTGTGTAAAACCAACATTGACTTTATTATCTTCATATAGCTCAGCATATTTATCCAACTTGCTTGGAAGAATATAATGCGTTGGCGTATAGATGGTTAAAGTCAATAACATTAACTGCTCAAATATTTCATTATAGTTGATTGCCGCCTTCAAACTAGTAAGTTGTGGTCTGAGAGAAATCGGCTTTAATCTAGTTGGGAACGTTCCAATATCTGTTGTATCATAATACTTTTGAATATGCTTACGCGAGCGTGCAATCGTTACCGAATCCAACACTTCAAAAAAATCAAAATCTAACATCCGAAGCAAATTTTCTGTTGTTCTGTCGCACGCTTCCCACTTACTCCAAGTATTAAATGCTCTTTGTGCATTTTTGAAAATATCATCGATGGAACGAGTAGTATTTAATTTGCCATCTATGTATTCTGTATTTCCTTCGTATGCAAGAGCCAATTGATTTTTCAAATCATTAAATCGATTATTAACTGGTGTTGCAGAAAGCATAAGAACCTTTGTTTTCACACCTTTACGAATCACCTTGTTAAGCAATCTCAAATAACGATTTTCTTTTTCATTATCTTCACCCGATAATTTCCCACCGTTACGGAAATTATGAGACTCATCAATAACAACAAGATCATAATTCCCCCAATTCAATCTATCTAAATCCAATCCGTTCGACTTCCCACTTGTACGGTTTAAGTCTGTATGATATAAAACATCATATCTCAGACGATCTCCTGCAATTGGATTATTTACATAATTATCTTTATACGTATTCCAGTTGTTCGTTAATTTTTTAGGGCAAAGCACAAGAACAGATTTATTTTTGTTCTCATAGTATTTAATCACAGCAAGAGCCGTAAACGTCTTACCCAAACCAACACTGTCTGCCAGAATACATCCATTATATTTTTCAAGTTTATTTATAATTGCAAGCACAGCATCCTTTTGGAAATTATAAAGCATGTTCCAAATCTTGCTGTCTTTGAAACCGGTTGCTTCATTTGGAAGTACATCCTCTGAAATATCTTCCAAAAATTCATTAAAAATATTGTACAGCGTCACAAAATAGATAAAGTCTGGTGAATTTTCATTATAAGCAACTGTGATACTTTCGATGACCTCATCTGTCACTTCTTGCAATTTATTCGTATCATTCCAAATACTGTCGAAAAGTTCAAGGTAAACTCCCGAAAGAGGGGCTTGTGTCTTCTGCACCATATTATATGCATTGTTCCCTCTCTCACAACCCAAATCAACCGTAGTGAAACCATTGACAGGCATATAATTCTTGTCATCAAGATTGATAAACCCCATCATGTTTTCATTCGTTACATTTGACTTGAATGTCACCTTTTCTTTTATCCACTCCGCACATTCTTTTGCTATTGCTTTTTGTGTCAGTTCGTTTCGCAACTTAATTTCAAATTCCGTACCATACAAACTGCGTTCGCGATTCAAACGGGGAATATAAAACTCCCGCTTTTCTTTTTTTGTTTTCTCTGCAACAAACGTAGGCGATGTAAAAATAAAACGCAATTCATCAATATCTTTTAATTCTTTTTTCAATTCTTCAAAAGGATAAATTGAAAAACACGCTGCCGCTATCGATAATTTACTTCCCTTACTTATTTCTGCCGACAAATCGTCTTTTAAAGTTTTACTGACGTTATTGATAATTTCCATAAGCGTTCTCCTAAGTATGTAATATCATTTTATTTCTTGCTTACTATCTCCACGATGTCTGCGATATCGCACTGTAATGCATCGCAAATCTTTACCAAAACACCAGTTGTTACATTTTCATTTTTGCTTAATTTCGCCATGGTTCCCGTACTAATTTGAGCCAATTCACGCAAATCTTTCTTATTCATGTTTTTATCGATTAGCAATTTCCATAACTTATTATAATTCACTGACATCTGCGCACCTCACATAAGACCTATAATGATAATTTTAAAGTCCTTTTATTATACCACTATCGTCTTAAAAGTGCAATTCAAATGCGCAAATGTAGAATTTTATTCTATGTTTAGAGAATCTTCCTTTTCCCTATTTATAAACCTTTTTGTCTGAATCTGTGTATCTCAGTCCAGTATTGGACCAATATGTTTTTTCTCCTCTTCGTCTACATTCATCTCTGTAATTCTGATTTTCAATTGATTCCTTAATAAGTGGTATTCCAATAATAAAGATAAATAATACTATAAACATATCTGTCCTCCTTATTTTTCTTTCTTTACATAATATCCATTTTGTATCCTTTTATCTATTTCCCTATCGGTATATTTCCCCGAACAACGATCTATGTTCACTTGTACAACATCTGTTCCTTGTGGTGCTGGTTTTATGCTTGCATCCTTACACAATTGACTTATAACCCAGATAACAGCTGCTATAACAATAATAATTTCTGCCATAACTAAATCCTCCCATTTCTTTTATTTGATTCCTTGATTTCATTATATTTTCTTGCCTGTACCAAAAAACGGTCTCGCAATACAAACCTTTGTTCTTTATTGTCCGAATATCATACTTATTTGACCAAGTATATTCT
>JAZOMR010000013.1:0-2687 GCA_045654105.1 Faecalimonas sp.
GCGATTGCGTATATGACGGGGATATTGGGAAGAAGTATTAGGGTACTTGAAAAATATGATGGTTTTTGAGGAAAAAATCATTTTGGAGTGATTATTTTTGAAGAAAAAGTCACTTTGAAATGACTTTTTCATGGAATATTATTAAATTAGGGTGAAGATAATATATGAGAATACAAGGTTTACAAAGATTAACATTATTGGATTTTCCGGAGCGAACAGCATGTACGGTATTTACAGCAGGCTGCAATTTCCGTTGCCCATTTTGCCACAATGCCTCTTTGGTGGTGGATATTTCGGCAGAACCAGAGTTGAGTGAAGAAGAATTTTTCACATTTTTAGGAAAACGCAAAGGTATTCTTGATGGGGTATGCATTAGTGGCGGCGAACCATTACTACAACCGGATATTGAAAACTTTATGCGAAAAATCAAAGATATGGGATTTGCCATTAAGTTAGACACCAATGGAAGCTTCCCTGATAAGTTGATTTATCTGGTGGAGCAGGGGCTTGTGGACTATGTTGCAATGGACATTAAAAATTGTGCGGAAAGCTATGGAATTACAGCAGGTGCAGAGACGTTGGATGTTGATGCTATCAAAAAAAGTGTTTCTTATTTAAAAGAAGGACATGTGCCGTATGAGTTTCGGACAACCGTTGTGAAGAATTATCATTTCAAAGAAAATTTTGAATTAATAGGACAATGGCTTCAAGGAACAGAAAAGTATCTCCTGCAAAACTTTGTGGATTCCGGTGATTTAATTGGAAAGAAAACTAGGGGATGCAGCGAGGAAGAAATGAAAGAATTTCTTGAAGTTGTGAAAAAGTATATACCTAATGCAAGATTGCGTGGGATGTAAATGAATAAGAGAAAGCCATTACAAGAGTCTCGCAGATTCAGGTAATGGCTTTTTTGAACTTAACCTTGACATTTAAAAATAAACTTGTTAGAATTTTAGTAAAAGTCCGTAAAAAATAAAAAAATACGGGTTAGCACTTAATTCGAGGAGTGATGAGCATGCTATACACATATGAAAAATGCATTGAAAAATATAAAACAGATTATCAGATTCGCAAACAAATTGAAAAAGGTAATCTCATTAAGGTTGAAAAGGGTATATATTCAGATGACAGATATGAATCTGATATTGCAATTGTAAAGATGAAATATCCAAATGCTGTTTTTACTTTGAACAGTGCTTTCTATTTTCACGGTCTAACAGATACAATTCCTAGAATGTATTATTTAGAAACACATAAGGATGCGACAAAGATTCGAGATGGAAAAGTAAAACAAATTTTTGATAATCATGAAAGCATGGAACTTGGAGTTATGGAAATGGAATACGACGGCATCAAGATTAACGTATTTAATAAGGAACGAATGCTAATAGAATTGATTCGTAATAAGAATAAATTACCTTTTGATTATTATAAAGAGATTATAGGTAACTATCGAAAATTGATTTACGAGTTAGATATTCAAGCAATTCAGGAGTATGCTATGATGCTGCCAAAGTCTAATATGGTTATGGAAGTTATACAGATGGAGGTGTTTTGAGTTATGAACTTAAGAGAAATGACTGTAAAAATACAAGAAATGGGATATGATGTTGCGGACGCAAGAGCGAGGGTTTGCCAAGATATTATATTAAAGGCCATTGCCAGAAGTCCTCTCTCGAGGAACGTGACGATTAAAGGTGGTGTTGTTATACGCAGTATGACAGGAAACGTTCGCAGAGCAACGCAGGATATGGATATAGATTTTATTCGTTATTCTTTATCAGATGACTCTATAGACTTATTTATAAAGCGAATCAATTGTCTTCAGGGAGTGGATATAATTCGAATTGGCAAGATAGAAGAACTCAGTCAACAGGATTATCACGGGAAGCGAGTGTATGTAAGGATAACGGATGAATCAGGAAATTCTATTGAAAGTAAAATAGATTTAGGAGTACACAACCATCTAGAAATTGAACAAGAGGAATATTGTTTTGATATTGCATTTGATGATGAAGGTGCATCGCTTCTTATCAATTCTAGAGAGCAAATGTTTGCAGAAAAACTCAGATCTTTGCTGAAGTTTGGGGAGTATAGTACAAGATATAAAGATATATATGACATGTATTATCATCGTGACAAGGTCAATCTTGCCCAATTGAGAAACTGCTTTGATACATATATTTTTAACGATAGCGGAATGAGAGAAAATAGCATGCAAGATATTTTAGAGAGAGTAAAATCTGTCTTTAAAAGTGCTACTTACAAACGGAGGGTGGATAGTAGTGATAAAAGATGGATAGATGATGACATAGATAGTATCTTTGATGAGATAGTTACATTTTTGGTAAAAATGACAACGCTACGGTGTGTTACAGTCTGAGAAGATTTCATACCGTCGTTTTCCTATGTTATATATGTTCTAAAATTAAAAACTACGGTGCCCCTTTCTGAAAACATCAATCGCACCGTACCTTGCCTTAAAAACAGCAAATAGAAATCGAGAAACTACGGTGTATTTCAAGAAAATGCAAATTTCCACCGTACCTTGCGCCCAAACCACCAATAGCAACTTAACAAACTACGGTGTAACTCACTCAAAAAGCAACTTCACACCGTAAAAGACAAAAACGGCATGGTATTTTCATGTACCATGCCGCTATCTTTTAAAAAAGTAAATACAAAAA
>JAZOMR010000014.1:0-4996 GCA_045654105.1 Faecalimonas sp.
CATTACAGAAATCGCAATGGATTGTGGATTCTCTAACGCCAGTTATTTTGGAAAACAATTTAAAAAGGCTTATTCTGTTACCCCTTTGCAATTTCGGAAATCCAAGATAAGCGTTTGAAAGCGTCAAAAGAGTGCCAATCATAAAATCGGCACTCTTTTTTTATTAGGATGCGTCTTTCATTTGTTGTTCTTCTGCTACACTTTGTGCTGTTTCCAACATATCTTCGATAAATATGCCATACCCTCTCGTCGGGTCATTCACCAGCACATGCGTCACCGCACCGACTATCTTACCATCCTGAAGGATTGGACTTCCACTCATTCCTTGCACGATTCCGCCGGTCAACTCCAGCAGTTCCTCATCCACTACTTCAATGACAATGCCTTTGTTCACATTTCCCGTGTAATAATCCACATTTTTGATCTTAATGTCGTATTCCCTCATTGTGCCGTCTACGGTACAGCGAATTGTTGCATCGCCAATCTTTATATGATCCTTTTCACAAATTTCCATTGGCTCTTGTTCTTTCAAGAGCTTGTCTATATTTTCAATCCTTCCGTAAATTCCGTTTTCTGTGTTTTTTTCAACTGTCCCTAAAATATTGTAGTGATTATAGATAATCACACCTTCCAATCCACCCGGTTCTCCTTTTTTCCCTTTTTGCACGCCGATAATATTCGTCTCATAGACTGTTCCTTCTGATATCTCTAGCAATTCTTCCGTATCTGTATCATGAATACCATGTCCCAAAGCACCATATTCACTGTTTGTCGTTACATAAGTAAGTGTCCCAAGACCTTGCACATTGTCCTTTACCCATATTCCTAATTTGTACTTTCGCTCCCCCACTTGTACGGACTGCATTTTCACATCAATATACTCTTCCTCCCGCCTAAGAGTGAGTATTACTTCTGATGAGTTTAACTTTGAAACAGCCTGAATCAAATCCTTTTTTGTATCGATGGTCTCCCCATTTATTCCAACGATATAATCCCCTGACTTGACCAAATTTTTCGCCGGCTCGTACTCATTTCCATCCACGCATTCAATGCACTCTGTAGCAAGAACAAGCACGCCGTCCATTTCCATATAAATGCCAATTGGAACTCCGCCCGGAATTACCATTTTGCTATCAAAAGACTTGGTACTTACCTGCTGTTTTTCCTCTTCCTCCTGCAATGATGTAACGCCAAAACCGGTGCCCATGGTCATTGCAAGAAGAACAAGCATAACTAAAATTCTTCTATACCACCATCTTCGCATTCCACAACCTCCTTATCAATTTGAGGCACTAAAAAAGCAGACATCCTATTCTCTTTTAAGTGTCTGCTTTATTATGTGGATTATTCACCTTTTAAATCTGGTGTTATTTTGTGTTCTTTGCCAATTCCTTCATCTCAGCCGCGCTTTCTCTCACTTTTTCGGTAATTTCTGCGCCGCCTAAAATTCTGGCAAGTTCATCAATTTCTTCCTCTTTATTTAAAAGAGAAATGCTTGTCCTTGTTTTTCCGTCTGCGACTTTCTTTTCAATTGCAAAATGTGCATCCGCCATAGCTGCGATTTGTGCCAAATGGGTGATGCAGATTACTTGATGATTCCTTCCTATCACAGCCATTTTTCCTGATACCTTCTGTGCAGTACGACCGCTGATTCCCACATCAATTTCATCAAAAATCAAGGTCTCGATTCTATCTTTTTCTGCCATTACTGTTTTAATAGCAAGCATGATTCTGGATAGTTCTCCACCGGAAGCAACATCTCCAAGTGAACGAATCGGTTCGCCAGGGTTCATGGATATCATAAATTCCACTTCATCTGTTCCAGCTGATGTATAGTGGTCCGTGCCTGTAAATACCATTTCAAATTGCACATCTAAGAAGTTCAAATCCAATAGACCATCTCTAATTGCTTTGGTTAATTCTTTTGAAGCTTCTTGACGCATTTTAGAAAGTTGCAGTGACAATGCGCTTACTTTTTCTTCTGCATCCGCAAGATTTCTGCGTAATTCTTCCAAATAGGAATCATAATCCTGTAGCTTTCTTAGTGTTTCTTCTTTTTCCTCGCAATATGTAAGAATCTCCTGGATAGTATTTCCATATTTTGATTTCAAATGATTAATCTCATTCAAGCGCTTTTCTACTTCATAAAAATCCTCTTCAGAAAATTCAAACGACGAACTATAATCAGCTAGTTCGCGGTTAAAATCATTTAACAAACTATCCACTTCCGATAACTGAGCATACAACTCATTTGCCTTTTCATCATAACGTGCTGCATCCTGCAAACAATAAATGGCACGGCTCAAAGCATCACTGGCATTATGATTTGAACTTGCAGTATAACCGTGTGCTTCGTCTAAATTGGCAGTTATCTTTTTTCCATTTACCATGCGACGATATTGCTCTTCCAGCTCCTCATCTTCATGCTCTTTTAAATTTGCTTCCTGAATTTCATTTATTTCAAATGCAAGAAAACTCAGTTCTTTGTTGCGCTCTTTTTCATCCAGATTCGCTTCCTGAAGTTCTTCTTTATATTTTTTATAAGTTTGATATGCATCTGCAACCTGCGATTTTACGTCTTTTATCGAATCTTTTGCAAATTCATCTAAAATTATTAAATGATTTTTCTTATATAAGAGAGACTGATGTTCATGCTGTCCGTGTATATCAATTAAGATTTCAGCAACTTCCTTTAATTGTGAAATAGAAACCGTTTCGCCGTTGATTTTGCTCACACTACGTTTTCCAATCATTTTACGGCTAAGCGTTACCATCCCTTCTTCCGGGTAAACATCTAAGGCTTTTAACAGCAGTATTTGTGCCTCATCCTCCACAAAGAACGTAAGCTCCACATATCCCGGTTCCTCTTCATTTCGAAGAATATCGGATGAATATCTGCCACCCAAGGCAAGATTAATAGAGCCGAGAATAATGGATTTCCCGGCTCCGGTTTCACCTGTTAAAATATTAAGTCCTTCCTTAAATTCCACCTCTATCTCATCAATTAAGGCAAGATTTTTTACATACAAATTGTGTAACATTTGTTTCTCCTACGTACTCTCTTTTAGCATAACTTTTCATATAAAATCACAACACAATTTTGCGAATTTTATCCATAACAGCAGCCGTATCTTCAATCGTACGAACTGCACACATAATGGTGTCATCCCCAGCAATACAGCCCACCACTTCATTCCATCTCATTTCATCGATTGCAGCCGCAACAGCCATGGCCATTCCGGATACCGTCTTAATCACCAAAATGTTCATGGCCATATCCATGGAAACAAAGCCGTCTTTCAAGATACGAATATATTTGTCGCGAAGTGCATTTTCCGTCGCCTTCAAAACCACATATTTCTGACGTCCGTCATCGGTTGCCACCTTGGTCAATTTCAAATCACGAATATCTCTTGAAACTGTCGCCTGGGTAATCTGAAATCCTTCGTCGCGCAAACGATCTGCCAATTCCTCCTGGGTTTCGATATCATATTTATTAACCAACTCTACGATTTTTACATGTCTGTTTACTTTCATAGCTAGTTCCCTTTCATCTTTCTTCTCATAATCTCCAAGAAACTAATTTTACTTATTTTTAAAAGCTTAGCAGTTGCTTCTGCTTTTCTTATCTGAATCTTGTCACCGGTACGAACGATAACGTCTTTCTCACCGTCAAAAGATACAACCGCCTCTTCTTCACTTCCATCACGTCCCACACCAACTTCCAACACAATCTCATCCTCTGCTGAAAGAACAATAGAACTTGTATTGAGTGCATGAGAGCAAATCGGCGTGATAACTATCAAGGATGCAGTTGGCGCCACAATCGGTCCACCTGCAGACAGATTATAGGCTGTGGAACCAGTCGGCGTGGAAACAATTACACCATCTGCACGATAGGTGTTTAATAGTTCCCCATTTACGTAGACATGAAATTGCATCACTCGTACATTTCCGGAACGCGTCAAAACTATATCATTGAGAGCCAAACTTTCGTCCTTACCCTCTACACTTCCATGAAGCAGCATTCTTTTTTCCACATAGGAGTTCCCCTCCATCAGTTGGTCAATGCTCTTTTCCATATCGCTTACTTCTACTTCTGTGAGATATCCCAGCGTACCCATGTTAATCCCCAGCATTGGTACATCACTGGAAGGCAATTCTCTTGCTGCCCGAATCAGTGTGCCGTCACCGCCAAGCACAAGAATACAATCAATACCCTCCGGCATATATGTATATTCTTCTGCCGAAAAACACTCGCCGCCTTTGCCTTCAATATACGCCTTAATATTCCTTGTAACCGCTAAATCCTTATCCTTTGTTCGATTTGTAATAATATAAAATCTTTTCATGCTTCATTACACTCCTATTTTGCCAGAGTTTCAAATGCATTCTCCACAACCTGTTTCCAATCAATTGCAACATCTGCAATTGTTCCAATTTCCTCTACCTTTTGCAAATGCGCCAGATATTCTATATTTCCTTCCGGTCCCTTAATCGGGGAGAAATCCAAGTCAAGCACCTGAAAACCAATAGAAACAGCATATGACAGAACCATTTCTATAACCTCATAATGGGTACTCTTTTCTCGTACAACACCTTTTTTGCCAACCTTTTCGCGTCCCGCTTCAAACTGAGGCTTAATAAGTGCCACAATCTGTCCATTGCCTTTTAAATAATTTCTGATTGGTAAAAGTACCTTTGTAAGCGAAATAAAGGAAACATCAATGGATGAAAAATCAATTGCTTCTCCCAAATCCTCCGGTGTCACATAACGAATGTTCGTCTTTTCCATACAGACAACACGTTCGTCCTGTCTCAACTTCCAGGCAAGCTGATTGGTTCCCACGTCAATGGCAAAGACCTTTCTTGCACCATTTTGCAGCATGCAGTCCGTAAAACCGCCGGTAGAAGAACCTACATCAGTACAAACCTTATCCTGCAATGCTACATCAAAGTTTGCAATTGCCTTTTCCAGTTTCAATCCCCCACGGCT
>JAZOMR010000015.1:0-9323 GCA_045654105.1 Faecalimonas sp.
ACTTGACAACCTCTTTTTTATCCGTTATGATAGCAAAGGTGATAAAAATGGATGAGATTTTAAAACAATCATTGCTCTATGATTTTTATGGTGAACTTTTAACAGAACACCAGAAAGAAATCTATGAACAGTTCATCGTAGAAGATTTATCCCTGAGTGAAATCGCGAAAGATGCCGGTATCAGCAGACAGGGTGTACATGATTTGATTAAACGATGCAACAAGATTTTAGAAGAATATGAAGCAAAGTTGCACTTGGTAGAGAAATTTCTTTCTATTAGAGAAAAGGTACATCAGATAAATGGGCTTTTAGAAGAAGCAAAGACAGATGAAAGTCAGTTGATTCAGGATATTAGAAAGATTTCAGGAGAGATTATAGAGGAGTTATAGGATGGCATTTGATAGTTTGTCGGAAAAACTTCAGAATGTGTTCAAGAATCTTCGAAGTAAGGGACGTCTTACAGAGGATGATGTCAAAGCAGCACTGAAAGAAGTTAAGATGGCTCTCTTAGAAGCAGATGTTAACTTTAAGGTTGTAAAAGGATTTGTAAAAGACGTTCAGGAGCGTGCCATTGGGCAGGATGTAATGAACGGATTGAATCCGGGACAGATGGTAATCAAGATTGTAAATGAAGAACTTGTGAAACTTATGGGTTCTGAGACGACCGAGATTAAACTGCAACCGGGACAGGCGACCACCGTGATTATGATGGCAGGTCTGCAGGGTGCCGGTAAGACAACCACAACTGCTAAGATTGCCGGTAAATTTAAATTAAAAGGCAAGAAACCATTATTGGTTGCATGTGATGTGTATCGTCCGGCTGCGATTAAGCAATTGCAGATTAACGGGGAGAAGCAAGGCGTAGAAGTATTTTCCATGGGTGAGAATCACAAGCCTGCGAATATTGCGAAGGCAGCACTTGAGCATGCGGCGAAGAATGGTAATAATATAGTAATTCTTGATACGGCAGGTCGACTTCATATTGATGAAGACATGATGGCTGAGCTGCAAGAAATAAAAGAAACTGTGGACGTGCACCAGACAATTTTAGTTGTGGATGCCATGACAGGTCAGGATGCGGTTAACGTAGCAAACAGTTTCAATGAGAAAATCGGAATCGACGGTGTTATCGTTACAAAATTAGATGGTGATACACGAGGCGGTGCGGCACTTTCTATTAAGGCAGTTACCGGAAGACCGATTCTCTACGTAGGTATGGGTGAAAAACTTTCCGATTTGGAACAGTTTTATCCAGATAGAATGGCTTCCCGAATATTGGGAATGGGCGATGTTTTGAGTCTGATAGAAAAAGCAGGCGAGAGCATTGACGAAGAGCAAGCCAAAGAAATGACACGAAAAATGAAGAAAGCTCAGTTTGACTTTGAGGATTATCTGATGAGTATGCAGCAGATGAAGAAGATGGGCGGTCTTTCCAGTGTCATGAGTATGATGCCTGGTCTTGGCATGATGGGGAATGCCAAAATCAAGGACGAAGACATGGATGCAGGCGAGAAGCAGATGGCAAGAATTGAATCGATTATCTATTCGATGACCAAAGAAGAACGTCGCAATCCGGATATTTTAAATCCATCAAGAAAACACCGAATTGCAAGAGGTGCCGGTGTGGACATCAGTGAAGTGAATCGTCTGGTGAAACAATTTGAACAGATGAAGAAGATGATGAAACAGCTTCCTGGCATGATGGGTGGCAGAGGTGGTAAGAAAGGAAAATTTAGATTTCCTTTTTAACACATAGATAAAACTAACAAAATAAAAAAAGTAATGTGAGGTAAAGAAAAATGGCAGTAAAAATCAGATTAAGAAGAATGGGACAAAAGAAAGCTCCTTTCTACAGAATTATCGTAGCAGATTCACGTTCACCAAGAGATGGTAAATTCATCGAAGAAATCGGATACTACGATCCAACAAAAGAACCAAGTGTAATCAAAGTTGACGAAGAAGCAGCTAAAAAATGGTTAAACAATGGTGCTCAACCTACAGAAATGGTTGGAAAAATTTTCAAAGTAGCAGGTATTGAAAAATAATCTGCTCCGAAATAGTGGAGGTACAGGTAATGCGCGAATTAGTAGAAGTAATTGCAAAGGCATTAGTTGATCATCCTGAAGAAGTTGTTGTTACTGAAAAAGAAGATGGAAAGGCACTTGTTATTGAAGTTAAAGTGGCTGAATCTGATATGGGTAAAGTAATCGGCAAGCAAGGAAGAATTGCAAAAGCAATCCGTTCCGTTGTGAAAGCCGCAGCAGCAAAGGAAGACAAAAAGGTAATCGTAGACATCGCATAATGCGGTGTCTTCGCTTTCTAAAAGGAGTTATATGGAACAATTATTACAGGTGGGAGTGATTTCCTCAACACATGGTATTAGAGGAGAAGTGAAGGTATTCCCGACAACAGATGACGTAAAACGTTTTAAAAAATTGAAAAAGGTGATTCTCGACACGGGCAGGGAACATCTGCCTTTGGAAGTGGAAAGTGTCAAGTTCTTTAAGCAGTTTGCAATTGTGAAGTTTAAAGGAATTGACAACATCAATGACATTGAAAAATATAAGGGCAAAAGCCTTTTGGTAGATAGAGAAAATGCAGTAAAGCTTCGTAAGGACGAATACTTTATTGCAGACATGATTGGACTTCAGGTATATACAGAAGACGGGGAGGCTTTTGGCGTTCTCAAAGATGTGCTGGAAACAGGCGCAAATGATGTGTATATTATTGACAGTCCGAAGCATGGAGAAGTCTTGGTTCCTGCAATTAAACAGTGCATTTTAGATGTGGATATTGAAGGGCAAAAGATGACCATTCATTTAATGGAAGGATTGGTGTAGGGTATGAACTTTCATATATTAACCTTATTTCCGGAAATGGTGATGGACGGTCTTAGCACAAGTATCATAGGCAGAGCGCAAAGTAAGGGGCTACTTTCGGTAGAAGCAATCAACATTCGCGATTTTGCTGAGAACAAACATAATCGCGTGGATGATTACACCTACGGCGGTGGTGCGGGAATGCTTATGCAGGCGGGTCCGGTTTATGGTGCCTATCAGTCTGTTGTAGAAAAAGCAAAGAGTAAGCCGCGTGTGATTTATTTGTCTCCACAGGGTGAGACCTTCTCTCAAGCAAAAGCAGAAGAACTTGCAAAAGAAGAAGAATTGATTTTCCTCTGTGGACACTATGAAGGGATTGACGAACGTGTCCTAGAGGAAATCGTAACTGATTATGTGTCTATTGGAGATTACGTATTGACAGGCGGGGAACTGCCGGCGATGGTTATGATTGATGCAATTTCCCGATTGATTCCGGGGGTACTTCACAATGATGTTTCTGCAGAGTTTGAAAGCTTTCAGGATAATCTTTTGGAATATCCGCAGTATACAAGGCCGGAAGAATGGCATGGGAAAAAGGTTCCTGAGATTTTGCTTTCCGGTCATCATGCAAATGTGGAGAAGTGGAGAAGGGAGCAATCCATCATCAGAACCGCTGAACGAAGACCGGATTTGCTGGAAAAAGCAAATTTATCTCAAAAAGAAAAAGAATTTGCAAAAAAATACTTGAAAGTATTGGAATAGTATGGTAGAATGTCTAAGATTGTGAGAAGAAAGAGATGGTCCTCTGGTACCAAAGAGTATTAAGAACGTCCGAATAATAAGGAGGAACACAATGAACGATATTATTAAGAAAATTGAAGCTGAACAATTAAAAGCAGAAGTACCTGCATTTAACGTTGGTGATACTGTAAGAGTATACGGTAAAATCAAAGAAGGAAACCGTGAAAGAATTCAGGTTTTCGAAGGTGTAGTACTTAAGAAACAAGGTGGCGGCGCTAGAGAAACATTTACAGTTAGAAAGAACTCTAACGGAATCGGCGTTGAAAAGACTTGGCCATTACACTCACCAAACGTAGAGAAAGTAGAAGTTATCCGTAGAGGTAAAGTAAGAAGAGCTAAACTTAACTACTTAAGAGGACGTGTTGGTAAGAGAGCTAAGGTAAAAGAATTAGTAAAATAGTAAATGTGAGAGGGACAACTACATATAATTAGTTGTCCCTTTTATGCTATATGATATGCTATCATATAACATATGTTCCGCAGGAACGCAGAGATGCGCATGAGGTGAATGAATGTCTAAGTTAAAATTTGGAAAGAAAAGAAGACGAGTGAATTACGATTTGTTTCGTGAAATATTTAAATGGACATTTGAAATTGCAGTTGTATGTTTTATTGCATTTGTAATTATATGGTATTTCGGTATGAGAGTCAGTGTGATTGGGGATTCTATGAACCCAGAGCTGAGTAATGGAGATATCACTCTGATTAATAAAGTTGTTTATAATATGAGTACTCCGAAAAGAGGAGATGTGATTGCTTTTAAGCCGAATGGCAATGAAAGCTCCCACTATTATATCAAGCGTATTGTGGGGCTTCCGGGAGAAACAATTGAGATTCAAGATGGAAAAATCTTGGTGAATGGCAAAGAAATTAAGGAAAGATATCAAACAACAAAAATAGATGATGTGGGTGTCTTAAGCGAACCCATGAAGCTGGGAAACAATGAATATTTTGTTTTGGGTGACGACAGACAAAATAGTGAGGACAGTAGAAATATTGACATCGGCAATGTGAAACGAACAGACATAGAAGGAAAGGTCTGGTTTGTAATTGCCGGTGACAATTTCGGATTTGTTAGATAGAGGGGAAGAAAGATGCATTTTCAATGGTATCCTGGTCATATGACGAAAGCGAAACGTATGATGCAGGAAGATATTAAATTAATAGATTTAGTAATTGAACTGGTGGATGCCAGAATTCCGATGAGTAGTCGTAATCCTGACATTGATGAATTGGGAAAGAATAAGGCGAGATTAATTTTATTGAATAAATCTGATTTGGCAGAGGATAAGCAGAACGATGCTTGGGCTGCTTATTTTAAGGAGAAGGGTTATTCCGTTGTAAAGGTGAATTCCAAAAAAGGTGGCGGAATCAAATCCATACAGGGTGTTATTCAAGAGGCGTGTAAGGAAAAGATAGAAAGAGACCGTAAGAGAGGTATTTTGAATCGTCCGGTTAGAGCCATGGTGGTTGGTATTCCAAATGTAGGGAAGTCTACATTTATTAACGCATTGGCTGGGAAAGCATGTGCAAAAACAGGAAACAAGCCTGGAGTTACCAAAGGAAAGCAATGGATTCGACTGAATAAGAATGTGGAGCTTTTGGATACACCGGGAATCTTATGGCCAAAATTTGAGGACCAGACGGTTGGACTTCGTTTGGCGTTTATCGGCTCTATCAAGGATGAGATTCTGAATACGGAAGAGCTGGCCGCAGAGATGATTCAATTTATGAAAAAATATTATAGGGGTGTATTAGCGGAAAAGTATGCTATAATAGAATCTGATGATCCATATCAATGTCTTGCAGATATCGCAAAGAGCAGACATTGTCTGCTTCGTGGCAATGAACTTGATATGGCGAAGGCAGCGATTTTATTGGTGGATGATTTTAGAAGTGGAAGACTTGGAAGAATTACCTTGGAATTCTCAGAAGATTATGAATAAATGACTGAAAGAAGGGGCAAAAATGGCGCGTAGATATCGCTATGAACATTGGAAGAAAAAAAGAGCACGAGAGAAAGCAAGGGCGGAGCGCTTAGCAAATCAAAGTGATATGGAAAGGTCACTGAGAGAATTTCTCGGCTGGGTTATATATATATTAATAGTAGTATGTGCTACATATCTGATAGTTACTTATGTGGGGCAGCGTACAAAGGTGAGCGGAGATTCTATGCTGAATACCTTACACAATGAGGATAATCTGATTGTTGATAAGATTTCCTATCGTTTCCGTGCGCCGAAGCGTTACGAGATTATTGTATTCCCATATCGTTATGCAGAGGACACCTATTATATCAAGCGAATCATAGGACTTCCGGGTGAAACAGTACAGATTATTGATGGATATGTTTACATCAATGGTGAGCAACTGGATGAACATTATGGACGAGAGGTCATTGATGACGATAAATACGGACTTGCGGCAGAACCGATTAAGTTGGGTGCAGATGAGTATTTTGTTCTTGGAGATAACCGAAATCATAGTTCGGACAGCCGAGAACCGAATGTCGGAGTTTTGCATAGGGATGAATTGATTGGCAGAGCGTGGGTGCGTATCTGGCCATTAAATAGTATTGGAGTAATTTCGCATGAGTAAGAGCATTGGTGAAATAAAGAAAGAATTTGAACAGGCTGACAGACAGACTTTGTTATCGTTGTACGAGGCGTATGCTGACGATAACCGAGCAGGTGTTGTCAGCCTGATTTCGAAATATAAGAAACAGGAAGAAAAATTAGAAGAAGAGAAAAAGCGAATTGAAAATATGAGTATTTACGAACGTAAGTATGCAGATTTTCAATATATTTGCGGTATTGATGAGGTTGGGCGTGGTCCGCTTGCGGGACCGGTAGTTGCCGGAGCTGTAATTTTGCCAAAAGATTGCGACATTCTGTATCTCAATGATTCTAAGAAATTATCGGAGAAAATGCGAGAGGCATTATACGATGAGATTATGGAAAAGGCAGTTGCAACGGGGATTGGAATTGTTGGACCGAGCAGAATTGATGAAATCAATATTTTGCAGGCAACCTATGAAGCAATGCGTATGGCAATTGACAATCTGAAGGTGCGCCCTGATCTGCTGCTGAATGATGCGGTAACCATTCCAGAGGTGGATATCAAGCAGGTTCCGATTATCAAAGGTGATGCGAAGAGTATTTCTATTGCTGCGGCAAGTATTATTGCAAAAGTAACGAGGGACCGCTTGATGGTGCAATACGAGGAAGTACTTCCGGGATACGGATTTGCAAGCAACAAAGGTTACGGCTCGTCTGCGCATATTCAGGCCATTCAGGAGATGGGGGCAACGCCGATACATAGACAGAGTTTTATTAAAAACTTGTAACCGTTCAGAGCTAAGCAAAATTTTATAAAACAGGCGTGAAATGCTTGCATTTTTAAGCATGTTTTTAAAATTTTATTTGGCGGATACGCCACACCGAGGAAGCACAAAGTGCTTTCGAGGTTGGCTCTGAACAGTTACGAGAAAATATGGATAAGAGTGAACGTATATGCAAAATAAAAGAACAATAGGTTTTGAATATGAAAAAATTGCTGGTGAATACTTAAAAAGCCGAGGCTACGAAATCATAGAATACAATTTCTACAGCAGGCATGGGGAGATAGACATTATTGCAAAGCATGAAGGGTATCTTGTGTTTCTGGAAGTGAAATATCGTGAAGACAATAAAAGTGGACACCCACTGGAAGCAGTTTCGCTTGCAAAACAAAAAACAATTTGTAAGTGTGCGTTGTATTATATGAAAAAGAAAGGTATTCAAGATGTGCCTGTACGCTTTGATGTGGTAGGCATCTTGGGAAACAAAGTAACATTGATACAAAACGCTTTTGAATATATCCAGTAGTATGAAAATAGGAAATTAAATGAATAGATTAAATTACAAAAATCAAGCATATATATTTGAAGAAAAACAAGTAGGAGAAGTCCTATACTTGTCATACCCATTGTTGGAACAAACTGGGATTGTAAATCACGGATTTTCCACTCGCATAGGTGGTGTGAGTGAAGGCATCTTCAGTTCCATGAATCTGAGTTTTTCTCGTGGTGATGATGAAGCAAGTGTTCGTGAGAATTTCAAACGAATGGCAGAAGCTATTGGGGTCGAGCCAAATAGTTTGGTTTCTGCAGCGCAGACGCATACAACAAATGTGCGCAAGGTAACTGCAGAGGACAAAGGGAAAGGAATTGTTTATCCGCTCGATTATCAAGATGTGGATGGGCTAATAACAAATGAGCCAGGCATATGTTTAACAACCTTTTATGCAGACTGTGTTCCATTATTTTTTATAGACCCAGTGCACAAGGCAATTGGACTTAGTCATTCGGGATGGCGTGGTACCGTTGGAAAGATGGGACAGGAGACCCTTCGCAGAATGAAGGAAGAATATGGGACGGATGCAAAAGATGTGATTGCAGCAGTTGGTCCGTCTATCTGTCAGGACTGTTATGAAGTTAGTGAAGATGTGATTGAAAAATTCAAGGAAGCATTTGATGAAATATACTGGGGAGAATTGTTTTACCAAAAAGAAAACAATAAATACCAGTTGAATCTTTGGAAGGCAAATGAGATTATATTATTAGAAGCAGGTGTTCCTAAAGAGAACATAGCAGTAACCAATGTATGTACAAACTGCAATAGTGACGTGTTGTTTTCTCACAGAGCAACGAAAGGGCAGCGTGGCAGTTTGGCAGCATTTATGGCATTGAAGTAGTTAAACAGTAGGAGGGAAATGATTATGGAAAATGAAATTAATAGATTGACAAAGTACATAAGCGACAAAATCCCGGAATTGATTGATTTTGCAATAGGCGTAGTGCTTGCATTACTTGTATTCTGGATAGGCGCAAAACTGATTAAGTGGATACGTAAACTGATTCGCATTTCTATGGAAAAGGCGAGTGTGGATAAGGGTGTTCGTCAGTTTGTGGATTCGCTGGTGAAATTTATTCTGTATGCGATTTTGATTTTCTCCATCGGAAGTAAGTTTGGCTTGGATACCACTTCTGTGGCGGCAGCGCTGGCATCCTGTGGTGTGGCGATTGGTTTGGCTTTGCAGGGAAGTTTATCAAACTTTGCAGGCGGAGTTCTTATCTTAGTATTAAAACCATTTGTGGTGGGAGACTATATTGTAGAAGACAATAAAGGCCGCGAAGGAACAGTAAAAGAGATTCAACTTTTCTATACCAAGCTTTTAACGGTTGACAACAAGACGGTTATTATTCCGAATGGTTCCTTGGCAAATACAAGTCTTACAAATGTGACCGCTCAGGATAAGAGAAGATTGGATTTATCTGTTGGCATTTCTTATGATGCAGATTTGAAAAAGGCGAAAGAATTGATAGAAGGGTTATTTCGTGCAGACGAGGATATCTTAAAAGAAGAAGGTATCAATGTATTTGTAGATACTCTCGGAGAAAGTTCAGTTGTTATCGGAGCTCGTGGCTGGGTGAAGAAAGATGCTTATTGGACCACGAAGTGGAGACTGACCGAGAATATCAAGTTAACATTGGATGAAAATGGAATCGAAATTCCGTTTAATCAGGTTGTTGTGCATGTGAAAGAAAACCATTAAGAAATCTCGTTTTGAGATTGAAACAAGATGTGTTGTGTGTTATACTAAACATATAATAAAAAAGAAAGAAGGTGGATATTATGACAATAATTAAACCTATTCAAGCCA
>JAZOMR010000016.1:0-9860 GCA_045654105.1 Faecalimonas sp.
CAAACGAATTCCTTCAAGCAAGATAACATTGGCACCCAAGAGTGCAAGATGGACTGCCATTGGGGTACTTTGTGGAC
This sequence comes from Faecalimonas sp., assembly GCA_045654105.1. Lineage (GTDB taxonomy): Bacteria > Bacillota > Clostridia > Lachnospirales > Lachnospiraceae > Faecalimonas. The sequence continues at coordinate 78 of JAZOMR010000016.1, forward strand.
CGATTGTCTGGGATTCATTTCCCAGAAGTAAAATATTTGAAGAGGCAAATACCTTCGCAGCCTCTAATGACACTTCAACATCTCCTTTAATTAGAATTCTCTTTGCCGCATCTGGGTTCTGTTTTTTTGCTTTTTCAAGTATCTGGGAAGCATTATCACCCGTGACAATCCCATGATGCTCTGCCACATAAGCCATTCCCACAAATGCCTCTAAACATATCTCATCAACCGTTTTTCCATCTTTAATAAAATGAAATGGTGCATCTATATGTGTGCCGTTATGTGCACACATGCTAAAAGCAGTTAAATTATATACTTCACCTTCTTGCATTGATTTCAGTGCTGTTTTCTCTGGTACAGGGTCACCAGGATATACTTCGCAACTGAAAACTTCTTGAGAAATATCATAGATTTTCATTGAAGATTCTCCTCGTCAAATTCAAAATTATGCATGTCAAGCTTTACCGTAAATCATATGGCGAAAAATAAGATGCAGATAAAGTGCATGATACTTGCTAATACCACAAAGATGTGAAAAATGGAGTGCATATATCTGACCTTCGAACCTATTCCATAAAGGATAGCACCTATGGTATACATAATTCCACCTGCCAGGAGCCATGCAAATCCCCAGAAGGTTAAAGCCTTATACACCGGCACGATTGTCACGATAATGCACCAGCCCATTCCAATGTAGCAAATCATGGAAAATGCATTGTATTTTTTCAGATCGATTGCGGTAAATGTAATAGCCAGTGCCGCAACACCCCACACAACACCAAATATAACCCATGCCATGACAGGCTCCGTCTTCCGTAAGAGAGATAACAGGATTGGTGTGTATGTACCTGCTATCATAAAATAAATAGTACAGTGATCAAGTACCTGCATTACTTTCTTCGCCATACTTGGCTTTACTCCGTGATATACGCTAGACATCGTAAAAAGCGCAATCACAGATGCACCGTAAATAGCAGAAGATACGACACCCCATATATTATGGTGCAATGCTGAGACAATCACGCACAGTACCAGATAGAGGATGCCAAGTCCGCCACCCACAATGTGGCTCACCATATTAAAAATCTCTTCCCCGTTTGTATAGTCGGGAAGTAATCGGTCTATAAGTTTTGTTCGTTTCATAAATTGTGCCTTTCCGATTTGAATTGTATAATCTCTATTATATCATTCATAAGATTTTGTTCAATAATAAGCATTTAAAATCTATACAGAAATATGATTCACTTATTGACAATTTATATTAATGTGTTACAATCATATGATTTAATATTTTACGGAATCACGGAGGAGACAGTTATGTATCATTATGTTGACGACAAAGAATTTTTGGGACGTATGAAGAGGTTATGTAGTGACATCGTGAATCAACTTGTACAGAAAATTAATAGAGAAGAAAAATTGCAAGTACGAGCGGATCTTGTTGGGAGCGGTGCCAAAAATCTGATTACTCAAAATGCAAATAATCCAATTGACTTAGATTACAACCTAGAAATTTTGAAAAGCTATGAATATGACATTTGCGATGGACGTAGTCTGAAAAAATATATTGGCGAAAAGTTTAATGAAGTGCTCCGGGAACATGATTGGTCCAACTGTAATTTTTCCTCTTCTGTTTTTACAACGGAACAACGCTATTTTGTAGAAGGAAATCAAACCAGATTTAGCATTGATATTTGTGTGGTGACGCGTATGAACGGTCGTTGGCAACGATTAATTTGTGAAAAGACAGGCTTTATCAGTGAAGACAAGTTCTATTGGAATGTGGCCCCTTGCTCTAAAAAATTGATGAAGAAAGTCGAATGGATCAAGAAAACTGGAAAGTGGCAGGAATTAAGGGTTGTTTATTTGAGAAAGAAAAACCAGTATCTGACTAGAAACGATTACGATCACTCTTCTTTTAATGTATATATCGAATCTGTGCATGAAATATATTATAAATATTGCCATTGAAAAGAGCAGCCACTTGTGCTGCTCTTAATTCTTGTATGTAAGTCTTAATCATGACAAGGTACAACTGTAATTAAGTTACTATTCTTACTTTTATATGGTTGTGTGATATATATTTTATTTGTCTTGTGTAGACCAAACCGATCAGTACTGCAATAAAAAACTGATTTTTATACACATTATCATACAAGCTGTTATACATCAGCGTTTTTACTCATATACCTCTTTTTGACAAGAATCACAATAACTATTGTATCCATTGTCTGAGTGATAACCACACTTTTTACACTTCACCTGCGCAGCTTTCAATTCTATATCTTCTGCGACAGACCCCGGTCTGGTATTATGATAACCTGTACCTCTTAAAGAATCTGCTTCCTCTTTGCTCATGGCAGGTTCTTTTATTGGTAAATCATCAGCATTATCATAATTAGAAGTCTGTTCATAACATGGTTCATTATGGTGCTGAATATTTTTGTCATCAGGAATCTTTATGATACCCAAAACGACAAAGAACGCAACTAAGACTCCAACTATAATTTTGCCACTCCAACTTATTGAATATCTTCCTTGCTCTTGGTTATTCCTCTTAAAACTTTCCTTCAATTGAATAATTTCTGAATAAGCTTTAGTAATTTCTTTACATGCAGAATAAACAATTGCTCCCCCAACAAAAATACCCACTATTGTTAATAGCAAACATAAGAAGCCACTGGCAGAATTGCTCGAATCATATGATGCGTATGCTGCCCACACGATGATAATAGCAGGTGCCAACATAACTGCGGCTGCTATAATGCTGATTATAATCGTCGCTTTTCTACTGCCACAATGTGCTTTAAGTTCTTCCTTTGTGTATATTTCAGGAAGAGGCGTCGAAATTGCTTCATCGCAAATAACCGTTGAAGGCACTGATTCATAAGTTTGCCCATCGAATGAAATGTTGAAAATATCATCTTCGTCTTCATTCTCGTCCTCGTCATCCTGCATACATTCCTCCATTATCTTGTAAGCTACCCACTCCTCGCCAATGTCTGTCTTACCATCGCCGTTGAAATCAAAAAATCCACCAAAAATGTCATCCTTATTTGAACTCATATTGCACCTCCTTAATTAGCACACAGTAATGAAACGCATCTATCAAATTCATAATTCAGTTTGACGAATTCGATTTGTACGCCTAGTTTACTTTCAATTTGTACAGAGTATCTTTCAAACTGACATTGATTTGTTATTGTTACATAGAATGCTATGTACCTATTACGCTCCGTTTTTTCAACTCTAACAACCTTTATATACTCCTCATTGTTCATTAGATTATGAATCAAAGCTAGTATATTTGTCGAAAAATCATTCCCAATCTGGACAGCCTTTTTCTTTTTAGGCTTTGCAATATAGTAAAAGCATTTCTTACCAATACAATTGTGCTGAACACGCTGCTTCTCGGTAAGAAAGCCAGGATGTTCTCTATACTGACAATAACCTACACATTTATTACACCCTGTAATCGTATTATCAATGCAGCGACGGTTATACAAAGAACTGCTTTTCTTTTCATACAGTTCATACATATTCTCCTCTGTTGAATAAACTATATTATACATATTCCTTACTCCCCATTAAAACGACGGACACATTAAGTGACGAATATTTTGACGTTCTCTGCAACACTTACATCGCTTAGGTTCTTTCCACTCTTTGTAAGCATAATGTTTTTGTGCATTGGCGGTAAACGTAAATACTCGACCGCAATCCTTACATATTATGTATTTATCTTTGTACTGATTATTATGAGAAACAAAAAAATCCTCATTGATTTCTACCATTATCTTTTTTTTAGGAAGAATGGATGTACATACAAGCCTGATTTCTGCTTCCTCCTTCAAAGACCCCCTTGCGGCCAGTCTCTCATACATGATTTCTAAATTATCTTCATAATATTTTGCCCAACCCATATCATACACTCCTATGTTGTTTATAAGTATATGATATAGGTTGGGCATTTAAAGTGTTAGGACAGAATTTGTCGTATTTTAGGATTCTAACTCGTAGAAGTAGAACCAGGGAACATTAAAGAATTTTGCCAACTCTTCAACTTTGTCGGTATCTTTAATCCCTTCGTTGATATACCTACTAACTGTCCTTATTTCTAATCCGTAATCGTATGCAAACTCTTCCTGCGTTGTATAATTTTCCTTAATCAATCGCCTCAATGTTTCACCGGCTTTCTTTTTCAATGCTAAATCACTCATTGCTAGAACCTCCCGATTTTTGCTTTCGGGCGATAATGCGTCTAACAAAATTGTTATCCTCTACCTTTCCCACAAGGGTACGGAGATGTTTAATTGCATCGCTCGGATCATTCTTATACATAGGAATTTTAATAGCCAAACCACCAAGTTTTACAGGGCGGCAATAACTCAAAATAGTTTCTGCCGTTTTTTTCTCACCGTTTAGTTCCTCATCTGTTTTGTCTATATTAAGATAAGACCATTCTTTTGCACGTTTATCCAATGGTATATCTTCTTCCCCAAGAATAGCATTGATTTCAGAGAATATTTGCTCTTCTTTTGCAGAAAACATAATAGGGTTGGCATCAGACCATACAAAAGTACACTTGAAACGTGTAACCTCCATTGCATAATCTCTCATAACGGCTTTCGCTTGAGGTATAACATCTAGATACTCTTGAACTAATTTCTTATTGTTTATAAATTCGGAGTAACGCCAGGGTTTGAATTCTAAAATTCGCTTGAAAATAATGTATTTGCAAAAGGTGTCATCATTAATATTTTTATAGAAATCTTTAACCTTCATTAATTGATTGTAATATAGGTAACCAGAGGTAAAAAATCTATCACGCAAACCCAAGACACTAACCAACAAATTATATTCATTTTTTTCCTCATTGTTTAAATTCATATGTATAGCTTTAAGAAAAAGTTGAGTAGCAGTCTTTATCATAGCGATAAAGCATATAGCCATTTCCTCTATTTTTTCATATGAACAAAAGTTTTCCGTAGAAATCTTAAGTTTCTTGATAGTTGCACCTTCATGATAAATTCCCGGCTCTACTTGTTCCAGCAATTTAAGTTTGTCTATCATCCTTTTTTTTACATCAGCATAATCATACCGAATTGGATATTGTTCACTTAAATCAGAATCGAAGATACTTTCTAGCAGTCTCAATCTTTCAAACTCTTTTGTATAGAAAGATTTTTCATATGCATAGTTGTATCCTCCAAGATGCCCAAAATAGGGATACTTCACCAACCATTTTTGCAATACTTTTTCGTTTCTAGAAAGAATATCATCAACAGAGATGCCCAAAACTTCGCTTGCATGTTCAATGGCAGGCATACTGATTTCACTGTTATCGTCCGACCATAGAATATCCTCAAACACCCCATCTTCGTACTGGAAATAGTAGTATTCCTTATAATTAATGTCAAATAATTGGAAACATTCCTTTATGTAATTTTCTATTTTTTGTGCTTTAGTCATAGAATGACCTCCTTTAATTTTCTGGCTTTACAGTAAATCAAAAGGAATAATTTTTGTAGGACGGTTTTTGTCGTATTTTTCAAGAGTTCAAAAATCCGCATTTCCATCTCACTTCGTTCCTTCTCTATTCTCCAGTCAACTCAGACTTTTTTATATCTTTCAAAGCACGCTTTCACTTTACAATCATTTTAACATCTTCAACTAAACCTGCTATCTGTTGTAAATTATCTCAATTATGGGGTGTGCTTGTGCTTTGTAAGTTAAGTGGTTTTTTGTTATTGTACCAAAACGTTGGCACGATGGCTAGCGTTACGTACAATTAACTTATATATTATTAATATTGCATTGAAAAGAGCAGCCACTTGTGCTGCTCTTAATTCTTATATGTAAGTCTTAATCATGACAAGGTACAACTGTAATTAAGTTACTATTCTTACTTTTATACGGTTGTGTGATATATATTTTATTTGTCTTGTGTAGATAACTCACATATTCTTGGAAATCTGCATATTCTTTATCGTCCATGGCTAGTATTACCATAGGAAGAATCTCGGCATCATATTCCTTCAAAAATTTCATGTCTTTTCGCAGCAGGCTAGCTACTACTTCTGCTGACATTGTACTAATATCTTGTATAAGCTCTTTCTTTAGGTATAAAGCCTCTTGATATGTAAATTCCATTCCATTTGATTGATAACGCATATTATCCGCCTCCTTTACCTAATATATAGGTGATTTTGAAAAGGCAAAGCAAATTTTTAAACGTTATTTTTTCTGTTTTTAATTTCTTTGATCTTATCACTGAGTTTTTTTCTGGCCACCGTAAGCACTATAAGGATAATAATCATTATAGTGAGTAGGAATAGCCCAGCAGCTTTCATGAAATCTGACATGGTATCTTCCTCATAATAAGCAACTGCTTCAATGGTATATTCGTCTTCATTTGTTTCTACCATTCCTTTTCCGGTGTATACGGCTTCCTGAATAACCATGTCTTCTTTGATTTCTCCGGTATACGTCGCACGGTATACTGGTACTAATTTTTCAATATCTGCTTTTGCTTCTCTGTATACTACTTCGTTTGCAGTATATGGTTCTGAAGTCCAATAGGTTTTTAAGACTTTCCCATTATTGGCGTTTAAATCGACAGATGCTAAAAGCTCACTCTCATATCCCTTTAAAGGTGTTTCTGTTGGCTCGTTTGCAAAATATAGACCTCTCCATGAAATGGCTGTACTGTCATAATCGCTGAATTTGATATCAATATGGGATTTCACCCACTTGTTACCGTGTTTGCTGACATCAGATAGAGTACACTCCACAACTTCCTCTATTCCTGTCACCTCATTTTTGACAGTAACAGTCTTGGTTTGTGGAATACTGTCTCTAGTGACATAATACTCGTAGTCTGTATTTTGAGTTACTTGTTGCGCATGTTTCTCTGCAACTTCGACAGTACGAATTTCTTTTAATTTAAATTCTTCATCTACTACCGTAACTGTTTCTGGAAAGTCCACTGTACTTCCTTTAAGGACTGGTGCAGATTTTTCTACATGAGTTACTTCTCCTTCAATCTGCTTTTTTTGAGTAGAAACCAGCTTGTATTCAACCGTAGATAAGTTGTATTTCACTCGATTCACTTCTATCTTTTCATCAAATTCATATGTACCGTCTTTACTGTCAGAATTAAATATGACAGTTTCTTTGTGAGGGATAGAACTTGCTTGTGCAAGCGATGGCACCATTATGCTGAAACACAAGACTAATGACAAAAATGTCGTAACTCTACTTTTCATGGTTAGCACCTCCAGTCGCTTTAATACGCTTGCCAAGTGCAATTAGCGTTATTGATGCACCGAGCAATGCAATATATAAACCATAATTTGTAGTATCTCCTGTTTTTGGTGAGTCGCTGGACACCCCTTTATCGGTGTTTGTAGTAATCCCGCCCGGCTTATTCGGAGAGTGTTTCGGAATAACTGTAACATCATATTTCATATCTCCTGACTCTTCATCCCAAGTCGGAATTGCAATTAACAGAGGAGCGACGTTTTCATATCTTGCTTTATCAGAAACTTCCAGTAAATACACACCGATATCTAATTCTTCAATTAATGCTTCTCCATTTTTATCAGTTTTCACTTCGCCGTTTGCTGATACGACATTACTACTGATTTGCTCTGCTGCTTCCGCAAGCTCCTTCGCTGTATTTATCTCGTTTAAATCAATGTCTCCATACTTCTTGTCGAGATAATAGTAGCCATTTTTGAGTTCAGCCACTTTCGTATATTCAAAAACAACATTTTCTACAGATGTTCCAATATCTCCCTTTGTCAAAAGAATCTGTATACTTCCCTTGTTGTCTTTGGCAAATACGGACATAGAGCTAAGCAATGTGAGTAATCCCGTTAGGAGAAGCAGAATAATTTTTTTATAAGATTTTTGTTTCTGCACGTTTTTTCTCCTTCCTTTCTTTGATATAGTTCAGAATAACTGCGAGTAGAAGTATAAAAGGTAATATCATAAATACAAGTTCTCTAACTGACGGCAGTTCCTTCCCTATACTTAAATATTCAGTTTCTTCATAAGTAGTTCGTTCGCCGGTTATCACTAACCTATGCGTATTTATCCCATATGGATGGCATGTGATTAAAGATACCAAATCTTTATCTTGTTGTATTTCCAGACATTCGACCTCTTCTGGCTTCACAACTTGAATCTGTTGTACTTGATAAGCCAGTATTTCATCACATACCTTAACATAGAACAAGTCCCCTTCTTCCATTTCATCCAGTCGTGTAAAGAGTTGAGAACTTGGCAGCCCTCTATGCCCTGTGAGAATAGAATGTGTATTATTACCTCCAACTGGTAGTGAAGTCCCTTCTACATGTCCGACGGCATTTGATAGAACGGCATCACTTGTACCGTGATATATTGGAAGATTTACGCTTATTTTAGGTATTTCGATAGAGCCCATCATGCCGGTTCTTGTTAAATTGAGTTCCTGCAAATAATTTGCTTCGCTTAAAATACCCTCCTGAAGTCCTGCTACTACCGCTTTTCGAGACTGATGAAGCATTTCATTGTATCTCGTAGCGCTTTCAAGACATTTTTTAACTTCATCGCTATTTGTTGTGACTTCGCTCTGATATGTTGATATGGCATTTTGCTGATCATATCTTTCAAAAAGACTTGCCACAAGCGGATACGCGCACAGGCACAATCCCAGGATTAAAGCAATTCGTTTCTTTGTTCTACTTTTCATTGTTATTACTCTTCTTCTTTTCTTCTTTTAAATGAGTATCCTACAAGTCCTGCACCGGCTGCTATGATAATAGGTGTTAATATAGAACCAGTAACAGGAAGTTTTTTACCTACTGCATTGATAACAGTGATATTGATTTTACCTGTATCCACATTTGTTTCGAGAACGACATCTTCTTCTTCGTATATTCCGTCAAGGAATGTCTTGATATGTGCCATCGCTTCTAACTTAGTTAGGGTCTTGTCTGTTGCTCCATCGCCTTTCACATAATCATTTCTGTAATTTGTAAATGTGGCATTAACTGTGATAACAATTGGATCAAGAAGTTTACGATAACCTACTGGAGCAGCCGTTTCTTTCAAATAGTACGTTCCATCATCTAAACCATTAATGATGATTGAGCCATTTGCATCTGTCACCATTTCTGTCGGAATTACAGTATTTGTAGCCCCTGATAGACTATCGTAATTGATTACATTGTATCCATCTTCTGTCTGCTTTACGAATACTTCTTTCGTACATTCAGCGTCGTAATACAATCTAAATTTTGCATCGGCTAATTCTAGGTCATGGTTATTTGTCTTAAGTACATCTACCTGATATGTAAAACAAACTACTGTATCCCAAGGAGTAAAACCAGTTGATTCTTTTCCAGTGCTATCCGGATCATTTGAAAACTCTAATCTCACATCATTTTCAAATCCTGGTCTTCCCATATCCTTAGCGGCTTTATCATTCAATGTGGCTGTGTATGTGAGAATTACGTCTTGGCCATATTTGTTTTCATTCAGAGCGTTCATATTATCAAATTCACGATCAACAATTTTCTTGATGTCTGAAACTTCAACCATAAACGTATCTCCATTTCCTGGATTCTCAATTATTTTGAATTCAGATTGTTCTAAATAATAAGATTCTCCTGATTCGTCATCACGAATCTCGATTTGTACTGTATGTGGATTAAAAGTCAGCGCTTCATCCATCACATCATGCCATGCATAGTAGTATGTGTGATATCCATTGATATTTGGAATAATAGATGACAT
>JAZOMR010000017.1:0-4486 GCA_045654105.1 Faecalimonas sp.
ATATTTAAACTTTTATTCTACAAAAAGTTCTGGATGTGCAGATAATCTATCTGAATCTGTAATTTGAGGAATCACTCGACAAGCATTTCCAACTGCAAGACTATGAGGTGGAATATCTTTTGTCACCACAGCTCCTGCGCCAATTACACATCCCTCTCCTATCGTCACACCACCACAAATTGTAACACTTGCCGCAATCCAGCAATTATCTTCAATGGTAATTGGAGCAGTATATTCTAGATTTGTAATCGCGCCCGTCTTCTCATTTAAAAAGGAATTTCTATCTTGATAACACAGTGGGTGTATTGCCGTTGCCATCACAACATTGGGACCGATAAACACCGATTTGCCAATCGTAACTCTTCCCTCATCCAAAACCGTAAAATTAAAATTTGCATAACTATTATCATCCATGGAAATATTTGTTCCAAAGTCAAAAAAAATAGGTCCTTGCAAATAAACGTCTTTGCCTCTGTTCGGCATTAACTCATCCAAAATTTTCTCACGCTTCTCTGTTTCCGTGTCAAATGTATCATTATACAATTTGCATAGGCGATGTGCCTTTGTTCGTTCCTCTGGCATTCCCTCTGTAAATGGGTCGTAAATCAAATATCCTGCCAACATTTTTTCGTGCTCTGTCATTGTTTGCACCTCCCGATTACGTATTCAATTTTTGTAATTTATTTCTAACTACCGATTACTTCTCTGATTATAACACTTTCCACACAAAAATACATCCTCTTTCTATAAAATGCAAATTTGCCCTTTTTTACATCATCTATATTTTTATCACTGAATGATTACAGCAGATAATCATAGATGATAACTAGCTGAGAGTTATAGATGCTTGTAGCCTAAAACAAGAGGGGTAAATAAAGAGTTTGGATGCGTACTTAAATCCACCACCTAGCTGGAGCCGATACCAGTATAAAATACGAAGGTGTGATATAGCCAAGCCAAAAATATATCCGTCATTTCCATACCTATCACTTATTGGATTTGGCGTGAGTGGTAAAAATCTTTCAACACCACGTAGGAATAGGGATATTCCTCCCGATAGTAAGGGAAGCCTAAGTCGATATAACTTCCATTCTTGGTTGCTATATTGATATGGTTAAGAGTAGATGGTAACACAACGGCTAAAACCTTCTGGCTTAGTACGAAGAAGTCAGGGACAACTCAGATAAACAGAAATGTTACGTATGTGGGGAAATTGTTTTTCACGGTTTGGGTGCATATAGAAAGAGTTGGTTGTAAAAAACAAGACGAGTGATTAAGAAACGGATACCACAGAGGTCATTATAGAATACGGATTCCTCAGTCCTAACGGACGAGTTTGTTTCAAAAAGGCGTTTTTCTTTCCTTTTCGCAGGGAAAGTGCGCCTTTTTGAGCCGTTTCCATGAAGTATTGCGAAGCCGTTTGCCTCGAACCCTCGGGACGAGTGCATTTGGTTTGGTGGTAGAACAAACTAGTATTTCTTCAACAACAAGTGGAAGAAATCACACGATAATGGCACATTGTCTAGTGTGTTAGACCTAATTTTTAGGTCTTCTATACTGATGATGAAAACATTATAAACAAAGGAGTGTATCTATTATGTACGGAATTATGAGAACAGAGAAACGTAGTCGTAGTGATGTATACGGCATCCAAATTGAAGCGAACCGCACACAAGAAGACCATTTAAGGGGTCGTGAGTTCAACGGCTCTAACATTGATTGGAGTTTAACTGAACAAAACATTTATCTTCTCCCAAAGAATGATAACTGGAATAAGACCATAACAGACACCCTAGAACAGTACAATATCAAGCCTAGAAAGAACTCGGTTGTCCTACTGGATAGCATTTATACGGCTTCTGCTGATTTCTTCGAGGGCATGACACAATCAGAGATAATTGATTACTTCCAAGCCTGCCTTGAATTTCACGAAAAGACATACGGCACGCACACAATTAATGCCGTTATCCATTTTGATGAATTAGGCTCTGCTAATGCTGGTAACTCTTATAAGAATGATGACGGCACATATAGGGCTGCGAATTATCATCTGCACGTGGCTACAATCCCGATTATCCAAAAGAACGGCACTTATTCATTATCTGCAAAGGATTTAATGGGCGGGCGTTCCGAGTACCGAAAGAAGCAAGATGATTTCTATTCGCAAGTGTCTAGCCTGTGGGGTTTGGAACGTGGGGAAGTTAAAGATTATGACGAAATCAGAAAACATCTCGACAAAATGGATTACGAAATCCAAGAAATGCAGATTAAAGCCCAAAAGGCAAAGGCTGAACTAAACATAAGGGAACGTGTTCTAGAAGCGTGCAGCCAACCAGTTGAACCTATTGAGGTTCTTTCCTCTACGACTGAAAACAAGTTGAAAAATAAACCTGCCACAAGCACAGTAAAGACGGCAGACCTTGAACGCCTACAATCGCAGGTGCAGACGGCAAAGGCGTTGCAGAAAGGACTAAACGCATTGAATACGTTGGCAAAAGATACTCTAGCACTCGCTTCTACTGATGAACGTATTTTGAAGTTGGAACACAAACTCAAACAATCAAATTCACAATGTAAACAACTGGAACAATCGGTCAAAGACAAACAGAATGAAATAAATCGTCTATTTGATTATATCCAACGATTAGAGCAATGGTTTCGCACAATTAAGACTTGGATACTTGAACGAAAACTAATGAAAGACTTTGAATATTACATTGAGAACGAAACAAGGGAACTTGCTCGTGAAGAAATTGAATATGAAGAACAACAAGATTTTGAAAGGGGTTAGTCCCCTTTTTTATTTTGCCCCAAAAGAGATATTATAGTCAAATTCAACTCTTAGTGAATGGCAAAACATGTAGAAAAAACAGGCAAAAAAGGGCGATATTTTCTACATTCTATTTTGGGGAAGTCGCAAAGAAATCCACTACAATAATTCTGTCAGACAAAAAAATTAAATGATTGAACTTGCGCAAGTTCATATTCGATGAAAGGAAATGAATATGAACGATTTTATGAAAATATCAACAGACCTATTGCAATTTATCAAAGAAAGCGATACTATTAACCCCAACAATGAAACAGGTGTTGCCGATTGGTTAGAACAAATGAATAAAGCAAGCGTTATCGCAAAACACCCTTATAAAATATCTGAAATGGTAAAACATAACGAAATTTATTTTATAACCTATCTCTACGATGAAACGAAAAAGAACAATCGTAGACAAATAACGGCAAAATCAAAAACGGACCTTGAAAACAAGATATATAAAGATTACCTAGACAAGCACGTTAGAACCTTTGATAAGATTTATCACGAATGGTACGAAACCACTTATAAAGGCAAAGTAAAAGCAACGGCTTACGCACGTATGGGAACAGATTATACTCGCTTTATGGCAAATACAGACTTTGCCAAGAAAACTCTTTCCCATATTGACACTTGCGATGTGGAAGATTTTTTACATAACGCCATTATCCAACACAAGTTAAAACTTCAAGGATATAAAAATCTCAAAAGTCTGTTAAATGGTGTGTTCAAATATGCTCGTAAAAAGAAATACATTACAGAAAACCCTGTGGACTTGGCAGAAATATCTATGGCTCATATCGTACCACCAAAGAAGAAACGTAAAGAGGAGGTTGTATTTACGACAAAAGAAGCCGAACTTATCAAGGAAGTTATCGCAAAAGACAAAACCAATTATGATATCAGCATTCCATTTGCCCTTTTACTTGCTTTCCAACTCGGTTTGCGTGTAAGTGAATTGATTGCTTTAAAATGGAGTGACATAGCAGATAACACAATTTATGTTCAAAGGCAGGAAATCTGCTATACAACATATGAAAACGGCAAAAAACGCACCATTCACAAGATTGTGGAATATACCAAAACAAAGGCTGGCGATAGAATTCTCCCTTTAAGTCCAGAAGCATTATCTATTTTAAATGATGTGAAAAAGTGGAATAAAGAGCACAACATTTCAAGCGAATTCATTTTCGCTGATAAGAACGGAAAGAATTTCAAAAGGCAACGTGTAAATGACCGTTTATATAAATACTGTGAAATGGCAGATATTATTAAGAAGTCCACTCACAAAATCAGACGTTGCGTAGTTTCTACTTTGCTTGACAATGTAAAGAATAAAGATAGCGTTAGAGTGTTTGCAGGACACGAAAATATCCAAACAACATTTAATGCCTACTACAAAGACATTTCAAGTGATGAGGAATTTTTTGAAGAAATGTGTGCTTGTTTATAAGTCAATAATGGGGCAATCAGTTGATTGAAGTACAAAAAAAGCGGAAGTGCCTAATTTTAGGTACTTCCACCATTTTATCAAATGAAGCATCGGGGATTCGAACCCCGGACAACTTGATTAAAAGTCAAGTGCTCTACCGACTGAGCTAATGCTCCATACTGGGCTAGCTGGATTCGAACCAGCGACTGCAGGAGTCAAAGTCCTGTGCCTTACCGCTTGGC
>JAZOMR010000018.1:0-1712 GCA_045654105.1 Faecalimonas sp.
ACTAATTACTTTCAACGTCACTTGCAAACTTACAGATAAATGCGTTCGGCAAGTATCTTCCCAGACTATTTTTACTGGATGGTTTGTTAATTGTTTTTCCTCTATAATTCATGATAGATGAACTTCCACCATCTAAATTCATAGCTTGATATGCTTTATGTCTAAGCATAATTTCTGCAAGGTCATTTACAGTCGCCCCCAAACTATGTCCCACTTGGCGCCCATCCACTATCAGCATTAAAAATTCTCCACTCGTAGTTTGTCCTACTGCGCTTCTTGGTTGGATGCCGTAACCGAATGTTCCTTGAACATATTTTGAACCGTCCACTATCAATGCTGGGCTAAATTGAATCCCCCATTTATAGTCTGGGATTGTTTGAGCATTATAATTTTCTATATATAATTTATTATCTTCTTTAAATCCAAAAAATTTCAAGTCTCCTGTTGGATTTCCGTATTCTACACCATCAAGCACCATACTTCCCACGACGATACCGCCATTTCCCTTGAATTCTACATCCGTAAATCCACTCGCATTTATTGCAACAAGCGCATGATTGTCTTCAGCAAATTTTGTAATTAGATTTCCGTATGATCCAATTGATTGTGATTTGGCAACTGTAACTTGTGCCGGATTTTTTATGATTGCTAATAATCCTTTATATTGTTCTCCAGTTACCTCTACAATTAATAGATTATTTTCGCTATCTAATACCTTTATTTTTTCCCCAAATGTGGTTGTAAGATTTATACTGCCATCCATATTTTCTATCAACAAATCTTTATATCCTGAAACTCCTTTATCAGACATATATGTTTCTAGCTTTGTTTTATCTACTTCCCAAAATTTTTCATAAAACAGTTCTTCTTCTGTTTGTGGTTTTGTTGTATTAATTTCTATCTTTCCTGATTCCCACTTACTTTCCAAAGAATCTTGTAAAGCTTGTTCTTCCAAAGCCGGCCGCATAACATCATCTATGATATAGCCTGGAATAAATGCAGTTGCCAACCATTGGTGTTTCCCAGTCGTCATAGCTGTTTCGATGTATATTCCTCTCCATTTTTTGATAAATGGAATATTAGAAAACACTGCAGTGCAATATCCCAGGACCATAAGCATTACTATTGATACAATCCATATAACGATTTTTTGTTTCTTAGACATCTTTCTTCTCTGTTGTACCTTATTTCGCTTAGACATTTTTTCTCCTTTTTTATTTCTTCTATCAGTATTCTGTATATCTACTTTTGTTATTTTAAAATTAAAAAAACCCATAAAATCAGTGATTTACGGGTTACTCAACTCCCCCTGTTGGACTCGAACCAACGACAACTCGGTTAACAGCCGAGTGCTCTACCGACTGAGCTAAGGAGGATTATCCTGAAAATATATCTTTCTTTATATATATCTTCAAAACTACACACAAATATTCCTATCATTTCATCTTTTTTGTTCCTATCACCTTACTTGGTTATGCCCTCGACCTATTAGTAACAGTCAGCTACATGCATTACTGCACTTCCACCTCTGTCCTATCTACCTCGTCGTCTTCAAGGGGTCTTACTACTTACGTAGGGATATCTCATCTTGAGGGGGGCTTCACGCTTAGATGCCTTCAGCGTTTATCCCGTCCCGGCTTGGCTACTCTGCCATGCTCTTGGTAGAACAACAGATACACCAGCGGCCAGTCCACCCCGGTCCTCTCGTACTA
>JAZOMR010000019.1:0-2284 GCA_045654105.1 Faecalimonas sp.
GGAATTATTGTTGTGATGATGGTTAGCGTTTTGGCGCTTGGTGGTTGTAAAAAGAACAAAGATAAAGATAAAGAAAATACTGGCGTAGAAGGTGGTCTGCAGGTAGAAGAATCTGGCGAAGGCGATTCAATTGATTTTGAAGATTTTCTTTCAGATGATGAAGAAGATGACAAGACCGATACTGACAAAGATGGCACACCGGACAAAGATGATAAGGATGACGATAACGACGGTACTCCTGATAAAAAGGATGATGATGACAACAACGATGGTACTCCTGATAAGGAAGACCCGAAGCATCCATCATATGAAGGCAATGATAAAGAAGATAATAAAGACGACAACAAGGACGACGACAAAGACGACGATAAAGAGAACGTTAAGGATGATGAAGAAACAGGATGGAGTCCATTTTTCTAGAAAAGATACGGTAGTGCAAATGCGCTACCGTTTTTAGTGCTTGACAAACTTTGTCAACTATGAAATAATACGCATTGCTTTTCACAAAGGAGGAAAGAGAATGAAATTTGGAATCACATTTTTTATTAGCAACATTTTATTAGGCGTAGGATTAGCAATGGACGCATTTTCGGTATCTTTAGCAAATGGACTTAATGAACCGTGCATGAGAAAACGAAAAATGTGTGGTGTTGCAGGAACCTTTGCATTCTTTCAGGCATTTATGCCATTGACAGGTTGGATATGTGTTCATACCATGCTACAATATTTTAAGGCATTTGGTGTATTGATTCCTTGGATAGCACTTGCTCTGCTTGGGTATATTGGCGTAAGTATGATATGTGAAGGGGTAAAAAACGAAGGAGATGCGTGTTCTGGAAAAGGAATTGGTCTTTGGGGGCTGTTTATACAGGGGATAGCTACATCCATTGATGCGCTTTCGGTTGGATTTGTCATTTCGGATTACGACTTTACATCGGCTTTGCTTGCATCCTTGTTGATTGGATTGGTTACATTTGTTATCTGCATGATTGGTCTGTTTATCGGAAGAAAAGTAGGTATGAAATTTGCAGGAAAGGCCGGCATTATAGGTGGCGTAATTTTAATTCTAATTGGTATAGAAATCTTTGTGAGCAGTTGGCTATAAAATAGATATGAAGGGTTGACATAAGTCAGCCCTTTTTGTTATAATACATTTAACAATTAGGTTAAATGTTAAATAAGAGAGGTGATACAATGGGTATACACAATACGCTTAAAGCCCTTGCAGACCCTATACGCCGAGAGATTTTAAATTTATTAAAGAAGGGAAAAATGTCTGCGGGTGAGATTGCGGATCATTTCGAAGTAACTGGAGCATCTATTTCCAGGCATCTGTCAGTACTGAAAGATGCAGGCTTAATTCGAGACGAAAGAGAAGGAAAGTTTATTATTTATGAATTAAATGCATCTGTTTTGGAAGAGACTATGCTTTGGATTACAGATTTGAAAGGGGACACGAACAATGATTAAGAATAATAAAGGGAAATTGATTTTAACTTCTATTGTCATATTAATACCTATTTTGATTGGACTGATTCTGTGGGATAAACTGCCGGATAAGCTGCCTACCCATTGGAATGCAGAAGGTGTGGTAGATGGATGGAGCAGCAAAGGATTCACAGTATTTGGGCTACCTGCAATTTTGTTTGGATTTCATTGGCTTTGCCTGTTGGGTTCGAACGCAGACCCGAAAAATAAAAATTACTCGGAAAAACTATTGCAACTGGTTTTCTGGATTTGTCCGATAATTTCTGTTTTGTTTGGAGTAATATCTTACGGAACTGCTTTGGGAATGGAATTCAAGGTGGATAAAATAGTGCTCATTCTTGTGGGGCTTATGTTTATTGTTGTTGGAAATTATATGCCGAAGTGCAAACAAAATTATACTATGGGTATCAAACTCCCGTGGACTCTAAATGATGAGGAAAACTGGAACAAAACACATCGTATGGCGGGAAAACTTTGGGTAATCACAGGTTTTCTTGTGATGTTGTGCATACTTGCTCCAACCAGTGTTATGGTTGCGATTTTTTTCATAACTCTTTTTGCGGCAGTGATGATACCTACAGCTTATTCTTATCTCTTATATAGAAACAAAAGGAAAAACGGTGAATAATATGTACGCAATTCAAACAACAAATTTAACCAAATATTATGGGAAATCCAGAGGGATTGTGGATTTAAATCTAGAAGTAAAAAAAGGAGAATTTTTCGGTTTTATTGGACCCAATGGAGCTGGAAAAAGCACTTGTATCCGAACCCTGTTGGGATTGATTCAATGTAG
>JAZOMR010000020.1:0-10257 GCA_045654105.1 Faecalimonas sp.
GCGGAGCTTGGAACACCGGATATGAAGCTGCCGATTCAGTATGCTCTTTATTATCCGGAGAGAAGATATCTACCAGGTGACCGTGTGGATTTTGCGACTTTATCGCAATTGACTTTTGAGAAACCGGATTTGAATACATTCTATGGCTTGCGACTTGCCATGGAAGCGGGAAAGATAGGTGGCTCTTTGCCAACTGTATTTAACGCCGCAAATGAACTTGCAGTCAGTAAGTTTTTAAATCGCAAGATTAAATATTTAGAGATTCCGGAAATTATTGAAACTTGTATGAGTCTTCATAAAAATATAGCATGTCCGACAGTGGATGAAATCTTAAGGACAGAGCAGGAAGTATATGAACTAATAGAAAGTAGGTGGTAGAGTGGGCATCATTCTTGCAATTATTGTGTTTGGACTGATTATTTTCGTGCATGAATTGGGGCACTTTTTACTGGCAAAAATAAATGGAATCCGTGTGGATGAGTTCTCCATTGGAATGGGACCTAGACTTCTTAGCTTCGTGAGAGGCGAAACCAGATATTCGCTGAAGCTTTTGCCAATCGGCGGCTCTTGCATGATGGGTGAAGATGATGTGAATGACGTCGGGGAAGGAAGCTTTAACAGCAAATCTGTCTGGGCAAGAATTTCTGTTGTGGCAGCCGGTGCTGTTTTCAACTTTATCTTAGCACTCATTTTTTCGATGATAGTGGTTGGATACACAGGATATGATGAGCCTATTATTTCCGGTGTTATCGAAGAATTTCCGGCAGCGGAAGCAGGCATGCAGGCGGGAGACCGCATCCTTAAGATGAACAACAAAAAGATAAACATCTGGCGTGAGGTTACGTATTATAACATGTTCCATCAAGGGGAGACAGTAGATTTGGTGTACGAGCGTGACGGAGAAAGACATGAGGTTACAATCACGCCAAAACAAGATGAGGATGGCAGTTATTTGCTGGGTGTCACATCACCTGGTGAACTAAAGAAAGCGAATCTTTTCACAGCGTTACAGTATGGTGTGTATGAAGTGAAATTTTGGATAGCTACCACCATCGAAAGCCTGAAGATGCTGGTGACAGGAGCTGTTGGGATGGACCAACTTTCCGGTCCAGTTGGTATCGTTGATGTGGTGGATGAAACCTATCAACAAAGCAAGGATTACGGTATTGTTGTGGTAATTATGCAGATGCTGAATATCGGTATTCTCATTTCTGCAAACCTTGGCGTTATGAATTTGCTGCCGCTTCCTGCATTGGACGGCGGAAGATTAGTATTCTTGATTATCGAGGCGATTCGTGGTAAGCGTGTAGCTCCGGAAAAAGAAGGCTGGGTGCATGGTATCGGCATGATTCTTTTGTTGGCACTGATGGCGTTTGTATTGTTTAATGATATCAAGAGATTGTTTTAGAAATTAGCAAGAAAAAAAGCTTGATTTTTCAAGCTTTTTTGTCATTTGTGGGTATTTTCAAGTCAAAATGTCATGTTTATACCCAGTCCAGCCATACAGCCTGGATAGACAGCCCGGCCAGAAAGACCCGCAAGATGGACCGTTCTCACCTTTCTCTTTTTTTTACATACAATAATAGTAACAGATTTTTAGCGAGGTATCTACATGAATATTCTGAGGGCATCCCAATTGAATAACAATATGAATAACAATGGCAGCAATTTCAACAACAATATGAACGGCAATATGAATAATCTAAATAACAGAAATGTAGGAAACAATAGAAACATCGGAAATAACAGGGATGTTTCCAATAATATTGACACAGGACGACTTCAAATCAATGTCACATCGGCAATTACATCTTTTCCGGTTGCAGATGCAACCATTTCTATCTCATATACAGGTGTTCCGGAGGCGACTTTGGAGCAGCTTCGAACAAATTCTTCAGGGCAAACCGAGACCATCGAGTTAGATGCGCCACCGGTGGAGCTGAGCTTGAATCCGAATAACGAGATTCAGCCGTATTCCGAATACACATTGAATGTAACAGCACCGGGCTTTGAGCCAATTAGTATTTCGGGAACTGAAATTTTGGCAAATGAAACGGCGCTTCAAAACATTACTATGAATCCAAGTGAACCGGATGAAACGGGAGAAGAAGTGTTTGTAATTCCGGGACATACGCTTTATGAGGAATATCCGCCGAAGATTCCGGAGCCGGAAATCAAACCGATACGTGAAACTGGTGAGATTGTACTAAGTCGTGTTGTGGTTCCGGAATTTATTGTGGTACATGATGGAACGCCGAATGACACCACCGCCAGAAACTATTATGTTAGATACAGAGATTATATTAAAAATGTGGCTTCTAGTGAGATTTATGCTACATGGCCAGCCAATACCATTCGTGCAAATGTGCTTGCAATCATGTCATTTACTCTGAATCGTGTCTATACGGAATGGTATCGAAACCAAGGGTATGATTTTACAATTACATCTTCTACAGCATTTGACCACAAATGGATTCCGGAACGAAATATCTACACCAATATTTCGTTGATTGTTGATGAGCTGTTTTCAAACTATTTGTCTCGTCCAAATGTGAGACAGCCGATTTTAACCCAATATTGTGATGGGAACAGAGTTAGTTGTCCGGGCTGGATGACGCAGTGGGGTAGCAAGGCCCTTGGCGACCAAGGCTATTCGGCAATTGAGATTCTTCGATATTTCTATGGTGATAATATGTATATTAATACGGCGGAGGAGATTTCCGGAATACCTTCGTCATGGCCGGGATACGTTCTTTCCCAAGGCTCGACCGGCGATAAAGTGCGTCAGGTTCAAGAGCAATTGGCAGTGATTTCAGGTGCATATCCGGCAATTCCGAGAGTTACAGCGGATGGTGTGTATGGTCCTGCAACGGCAGAAGCAGTACGTGAGTTCCAGTCTGTATTTGGACTTCCGGAAACGGGTACAATCGATTACAGAACATGGTATAAGATATCGGAGATTTATGTGGGTGTTTCAAGAATCGCTGAGTTAGTATAGCAAAGAAGTCTTATTGCAAACACAGGACATTGTCAAACGATGAATGTCCTGTGTTTTTTTAAATATTGCATTTGTTCTAAATCATAAAATTGGGTTGTAAATATGATGTTGAAATGTTATGATAAAAGGTAACGGAACATGACGAAATGAGGTATATAAATGATAGTAGATGTATTAGGAATTGTGATTGGATTTTTACTTTTAGTGAAAGGTGCGGATTGGTTTGTTGATGGTTCTTCCTCCATTGCGAAGAAACTTCGAATTCCGGCAGTAGTCATTGGACTTACGATAGTTGCATTTGGGACAAGCGCTCCGGAGTTGGCGGTTAGCGTGTCGGCAGCTCTCAAGGGTAGCAATGATATTGCACTTGGAAATGTAGTTGGCTCGAATATTTTTAATACCTTAGTTGTTCTTGGTGCAAGTGCTGCAATCACACCGATTATGGTTGGAAAAAGCGCAATTAAAAAGGATTATCCAATGTCCATTTTTGCAGCAGTATTATTAGGTGTTCTTTGTTTGGATACCATTATTTTCCAAGCTTCAGATATGAAAATCAGTCGCATAGATGGTATTATTTTATTAATCTGTTTTGCCTACTTTATGTATACAACAGTGCAGGCAGGTTTAAAGGGTAGAGCAGAGGCAGAAGAAGAGGAGATTGCGAGCTTTCCAACATGGAAAAGTATTTTGTTTATTATAATTGGTCTTGCCGGAATTGTGGGCGGCGGTCAACTGACTGTCACTTGTGCAAAAGGTTTGGCGAGAGATTTGGGGATGACAGAAGCCGTCATTGGACTTACTGTGGTAGCTCTTGGAACCTCCCTTCCGGAGCTGGTTACTTCAGTAGTTGCAGCTAGAAAAGGGGAAAGTGATATTGCAGTTGGAAATGTAATTGGTTCTAACATCTTTAACATTTTCTTTATTTTAGGTACATCGGCAACGATTTTGCCAATGCAGAATCTGGACCCTTCTTACGTATTTGATTTACTTGTGCTGATTGTTGTGATGGTTGCAACATTTATTCCAATTGCAATCACAAAGAAGGTTGGAAGAGGCATGGGTATTACCATGGTATTGGCATACGTGGTTTACACTGCATATCTCATTATGAGATTATAGATAAAATCATATAAAAGCAGGTAGTTAGATGAAAAACAAAATCAAACAATTTTCGAAAGGTGAGTTCAAAGTAGAGCAGCCGGACATTCGTTTTTCTACAACACATATTCATATGTCTGTTGGGGAGGGCGAGGTTTATGAAGGCAGTTTTCTTATAGAGAATGTAAAAGACGGAGATATCAGAGGACTTGTATATCCGTCTTCTTTTCGTGTGCATTGTTTGGAAGAAGGGTTCGAGGGGAACCCGGTTAAGGTGAATTTCACCTATGATAGCAGAGGCCTTACTCCGGGACAGATGGAGCAGGGAAAATTCACGGTAGTTTGTAACGGCGGTGAATTTGAGCTGCAGTTTGATGTGGTGATTGAAAAGCCGTTTATCATGACTGCTTATGGGAAGATTCAGACACTTGCAGATTTCAAAAAACTGGCAATACAGGATTTTTCAGAAGCAAAGAGTCTGTTTCGCTCCAGACAATTCTATGATGTGCTGAAGTACGAAGATAAACGTGTGAGAAATCTTTATGAAAATATGCGTAAGTGGTCTTTGGATGAGCAGGCACTGGAAGAATTCCTCGTTGGAATTAAGCAGAAGGAAAAAATCTATCTGACATTGGAACAAGATGAAATCACCTATGATAATATCTTGGAAACACAAAAGGCTTGGATAGATATTCGCAAGAACACATGGGGATATGAGAAGGTGACCTTTGAATCCATGGGAGATTTCCTTGAAGTGAAACAGCAGGAAGTGTCTACCGATGATTTTGTGGGAAATACATACCGTTTGGAATATTTTATCCATGCAGAAAAACTGCATAGTGGTTATAACTACGGAAAAATTTTAGTTTCTACACCATACGAAACATTAAGCGTTCATGTGACCGTGCACCAAGAGGCAAAGCGGGATGAAATGCGTGGCATGAAGGGCATGATTGCCGGACAGGGCCTGAAGGAATACCTAGGATTTATTTCCGGTAAGATGGGTGTCAGTGATTGGTCACAAAAGGCGATTAAGCGTGTAGACCAGCTGCTTGAGTTAGAACCGAACAGTGAATATTATCAGCTTTTGAAGGCTCATATCTATCTGCGCAGCAGAAGAGAAGAAGAGGCAAAATGGATCTTGGATAACGGCAATTATTCTAAGTTTGTTATTGGCCGCAAGCCGGAGATTAGCGCTTATTATATGTTTTTAACTGCATTGTTAAAGAAAGAGACGCTGCATACGAATCATGTTTTAGAAGAGATTTATCGTGTGTACATGAAGCATCCGTACTCATGGCCGTTGCTTTGTATGATTATAAACTTGGATACGAAGTATCGGGATTACAATGACAGAATCCGAGTACTGGAAAGACAATTCTTTAATGGGGCGAATCAGATTTTGTTATACGCGGAAGCATATATTTGTTTCCAGGAGCGTGTGCTTTTGCTTCGCAAATTGGAATCCTTTGAGGTGCAAATTCTGAATTTTGCCACAAAGTATCACATGATTACCAGAGAACTGGCACTTCATATGGCGGATTTGGTTTGTCAGCAGAAGAAGTATGACCCGAAGCTCCTACGTATTTTGGAGCGTGCGTATAATATGTATGAGGAACCGGATATTCTCCGCGCTATTTGTATGCAATTAATTAAGGGGAATAAGACGGCAGGCGAATATTTCAGATGGTATGAGATGGCCGTGAAGCAGGAAATGAAAATTGCACAGCTCTATGAATACTATATGATGTCCATGAATCCAGAACGTGTGAAGGCTGCATTCCCGAGGATTGTATACTTATATTTCCTTCGAGGCATTAATTTGGATTATCGAAGAACTGCACTGTTATATGAGAATATTCTTACCTTTGAGCAGGAGGACAGTGAAATTTATAAGCAGTACTTTGAGCAAATGAAGGTGTTTGCCACAGAGCAGCTTTTAAAACGTCATATCAATGATTCGCTGCGTGTGATTTATAATCGACTGATTAATCCGAACACCATCGCTTTGGATGAATTGGATGCCTTGTATGATGTGTGTCATGCATATCATATTACAACCAAGGTCAAGGGGATGAAGTTCGTCCTTGTGATTGAGAGTGATGGAAGCGTAAGGCAAAGGGTTGCCTATAAAGCGGAGCATGGTGCAAAGATTTATTTGTATAATAAAGAGGCAAGAATTGTTTGGGAAGGGGATAACGGTAGACGTTATGTGGATTCCATTCCATACGAAACAAGACGATTATTTTATGAAATGCGCTACTTAGAGCTTTGTAAACAGCGTAAGACGATACACGCCACATCAGAGCAGATGGAGTCAGCCATTGAATTGAGTTATGAAAATCTGAAACAATACGGTATGGATGCCTTTGAGAAAAAGGACATCTTTATTCTGTGCTCGAAACGGGTAAGGGAACAGCAAGAGATAGAGGATGATTTCTTGTTGCATCTATGCTTTGAATTGATAAAAGAAGGATTTTACGATAAGGCCGTGTTGACTTATTTGGCCCAGAACTATTGTGGTGCCACACGGGATATGAAGATGGTTTGGCGGAAGGCAAAAGAGTATGGCGTAAGTGCAAAGGCGATTGCAGAGCGTATTATTACGCAAATGCTTTTCTCCGAGGTGATGTTCCAAGAGGAAGAAATCTTTGAGGATTATTATGTAGGACGACCATATTTCCGCTTGAAACAAGCGTACCTTGCATATGTATCAAGGATGTATGTGGTTCAAAACAGAATTATGCCGGGTGATATTATCCGTATTATGCTTCAAGAATTATCGCAAAAAGAATATCTTGCAGATATTTGTAAGGTGGCAATCTTGAAATATTTTGTTGGAAAAGAAGTGGAACCGGCAATGGAATCCTTGCTACAAGAATATTTTGCAGAAATGAGTCGCAAGCGTTTGGTATTCCCATTCTATTTGCAGTATCCGGTAAAATGGTTGAAGGAAGCGCAAATTTATGACAAGGTTATGGTGGACTATCGAAGCCGTTTAGGTGGAAAGGTTAAAATTGTTTATCGCATTTTGCGGTCAGATGAGATGGCTGGCGAAGAATATGCGGAGACCTTGCTTCCAATCTACGATGGCGTTTATGTCAAAGAATTTGTTTTATATGAAGGAGAAATTCTGGAATATTATTTTGTAGAGGATAGTAAGGACAAGCAGATTGTCAGTGAAAAGGCAACATGCAGAAAAGAACATATTATTTATGAAGATGGCAAATATGGAAGACTGAATTTGATTTCACGTTTGTCAAAGGAAAAGCAGTATGAGTCCATGCTGCACTACCGAAAAGAGGAACAGGTTGCAGAAGAGATATTTGTTACGTATTAATGTACAGGGAGGAGGAAGAGCGATATGTCAAATAGTATTATAGGGTATGAATTGAATGAGAGATATTGTCAAATCAGCTATTATCATGAAGAGAATCAAGAACCGCAAACGCTAGAGACAATCGCATATTCTGCCCACAACTTGTATATGAGAGCAATTCGGCATGAAAGTGATGAGATTGTACATTTGCTAAGGGAGTTTATTGAAAACTCCTTGAGCAGATTTGAAAGCATTGGACAGATTGTGTTTACTGTGCCGGAGTTAAATGTGGATATTGTGCGTATGCTAAAAGGAATTGCAAAACGCATGGGTATTGATAAGGACAACGTTTATGTACAGGATTACAAAGAGAGCTTTTGCAACTTTATGATTTATCAGCCGAAGGAATTGTGGCAATATGAGGCGGCCTTGTTCCATTGTGACCGCCATGAGGTAAAAGCCTATATGCTGCGTAAGCTGCGCACCGGATACGGGAAGGGCAGGGATGCCTTTATTACCGTTGATGAGGTGGCAAGCGCAAGAATGGAAGAGTTGGCTGCAGTATATCCGGTGTTAAATGTAGACAGAGCCAAGGAGGCAGATATTCAATTCAAACAGTTTGTGCAGGGCGTGTTTGATAAGAAACTGGTTTCTTCCGTGTTCTTAGTAGGAGAAGGCTTTGAAAACAACTGGTATCCACAGTCCCTCAAAGTGCTCTGCAATGGAAGAAGAGCATTTCTTGGTAACAATTTATATAGCAAGGGAGCTTGCTATGCTGCCTACAAGCGGAGTTTGGGATATGAGGATTCCTTAATCTATTTGGATGAGACCAAGATGATGGACCAGATTTGTCTAAAGCTTCGCATGCAAGGTGTGGATAAATGGTATCCGATTGTATCCTGGGGAAGCAGATGGTACGAGTCGGATATGCAATGCGAGATACTGTTAGAAAATACAGACGATATTGAGATACATATAGAGTCGTTGGTGGGAGCAGAGATGCGCGTGGAGCGTGTTTCCTTAGAAGGCCTTCCAAAGCGAAAGAACTATACGTTAAGACTTCAGGTAAAGGTCATGATGCGAAATGAAAAATGCTGCTGTATCAGTTTTAAGGATATGGGATTTGGCGAGTTCTTTCCGGCAACCGACTTTTATGTGGAAAAGGAAATACATTTAGGAGGAAGCAATGAGCAGTTTAATTCTTTGTCATAAAAGGCGAGCAAAACAGCCGTATGAGATCACGAGAATTCATCGTAGGATTTACACGATTGAAGAGCTTGTGTATTATTTGTGCAATCATTTGTATCTGATTGATTACACAATTATGAATGAAAATTTGTGCGACTGGCTGGAAGAAGAATTAGAATTGGAAGACCTTGCCAATAATATTAGGCAATTGCTGGAGCAAAACGGAAGCATCGAACAGTTTGTTGTGACCATCCTGGCTTATTCCTCTATCTATACCACAGGGGAGCTAAGTCAAATTCAAGATGTATTGGAAAGATTAAAAAATCAAAAGCCGGTGGAAAAGCAGAAGTACAAGGCGGATAATCTGTTGCAAAGTGGTTCTGCGAAATCGGCTATCATGGCTTATCAGGAAATTATTTATGGTGAGCGTGATGAGAGTATGGATGGAAAATTTTACGGCAAGGTCTATGCATGCCTTGGAGCGTGCTATGGACGCTTGTTTCTATATGAAGAGGCTGCAAAAATGTATGAAGCGGCATACCAGATTTGCGAAGAGGAAGCCATGCTGAAGGCTTATCTGTATGCCTGCCGTCATTACATGAGCAAAGAGGAATATCATAATCTTTTAAAACGCAGTCAAATCTATATGAATCTGGATGCATGGATTGAACAGGAAGTATTGGAAATTGAAAATCAGGTAAAAGTGCTACAGTATGAGGATACCTTGAACAATTGGAAGAATCAGTATCGCAGACTGAGCACGGGGGAAATATAAAAAAGGAGTTGCTAAATCATCGAAAATCGTATAGACTTACAAGTTAGGAGAAAAAAGGAGGTTTTGAGAGATGACAGCATATAAAGATTTAAGTGTAGAAGAATTACAGTCATTAAAGAAAGAACTGGAAGAACAGTTCGCAGAAATCAAAGCAAAAAATTTGAAGCTCGACATGTCGCGTGGTAAACCGTCAAAGGCACAGTTGGATTTATCTATGGGAATGATGGACGTTCTTAGCAGCGAGGCAGATCTTACTTGTGAGGAAGGCGTTGATTGCCGTAACTACGGTGTACTTGATGGTATCAACGAGGCGAAACAGCTTCTTTCAGATATGTCAGAGGTGCCAAAGGAGAATATCGTTATCTTTGGTAACTCTAGTTTGAATGTGATGTATGACACGATTTCACGTTCTATGACACATGGTGTTATGGGAAGTACACCATGGTGTAAATTAGATAAGGTAAAATTCTTGTGTCCGGTTCCGGGATATGACAGACATTTTGCAATTACAGAGCATTTTGGAATTGAGATGATTAACATACCGATGACACCGGAAGGCCCAAATATGGATATGGTAGAAGCGCTGGTAAACAATGACGAAACAGTCAAAGGTATCTGGTGTGTTCCGAAATATTCTAACCCACAAGGTTACACATACTCAGACCAGACGGTAAGACGTTTTGCAAGATTAAAACCAGCTGCAAAGGACTTCCGTATTTACTGGGATAATGCATATACCATTCATCATTTACATGATGATAACCAAGATTACTTAATCGAGATTTTGATGGCTTGTAAGCAGGAAGGTAATCCGGACATGGTTTACAAATTCTGTTCTACATCAAAAATCAGTTTCCCAGGTTCAGGTATTGCAGCAAT
>JAZOMR010000021.1:0-5899 GCA_045654105.1 Faecalimonas sp.
GGGATGGACCAGATAAACTTTGGCACCTTGCTCGGATATTATTCCATTGAATGCGGAAATACATTTGGTATGGGTGGTGCGTTCTTCGCTGCCCTCTGTGGTGCGGGTATTTTGGCGAAAGAAGAAAAGGACCGTACGGCAGAATTTTTGCTAACTCATCCGATTAGTAGAACAAAGATTGTTACTCAAAAGCTGTTGGCAGTATTTACTCAGATTTTAATCCTAAATGTAGTCGTTTATACAGTTTCCATTTTATCAATGATTGCTGTTGGGGAAACGATTCCTTGGAAAGAGGTCAATTTGCTTCATGTAGCGAATTTCTTATTGCAGATAGAAATAGCAGGCATTTGTTTTGGCATCTCCGCCTTTTTGAAACGAGGAAGTCTTGGGATTGGACTTGGGATTGCTGTCATGATGTATTTCTTGAATCTCATTTCTAATATTACAGAGAGTGCAGAGTTTTTGAGATATTTGACTCCATTTGCTTATACAGATGGTGCAAGTATTGTCGCAAATGTTGAATTAGACGTGAAGCTTATTGCAATTGGAATGATATATGCGGTTGTGGGAATTGCAATTGCATATTGGAAATATACTAAGAAAGATATTGTGTAGAATGGGAGGTATCACATCTGGATATGTGATACCTTTTATATTATGATTAAAAACTTAATTTATATTAATTTTAATTTAAATATTGCATAAAATAATAATGTAAGTTATTATGTAAATAGAATAGAAAAGGAGTTTAATTATATGAATGGAGCTTTGTTGGAATTAACAGAAAGGCTTGTACCAATTTCGGATTTTAGCCAAGGAAAAGCAGGAAAGATTTTTAATGATGTGGCAAAAAATAATAAAGAATATATTGTCTTAAAGAATAATCAACCTACTGCGGTGGTTATCTCTATACAAGAATATAAAGAAACGCAAGAAAAAATAGCAAAATTTGAAAAAATATTGGAGAAAGTAGAGGAGATTAGACTGATGAGATTAGCTGAAAAAAGAGCACATGATGATTCAATGGCGTTTGAGGATTTTGTTAATGAACAAGGATTCTCCATGGAAGAATTGGAGGATCTTGCAGGGAGTGTGGAACTTGAATAATGTCTTGGAAGATACGTATTATAGATGAGGCACAGAAGGATTATAATAAATTGGATAGTGGTGTGAGAAAACAAGTTTTGGCAGGAATTTTGAAGGTATCTAAGGCACCCCTACCAAGTCCGGATGGGTATGGGAAACCACTGGGAAATAAACAAGGAAACAATCTAACGGGATTTTTTAAAATTAAATATAAAGGAATCGGTATTCGAGTTGTATACACTTTAGTTCTCGATAAACATATTATGAACATAGTGGTTATTTCTCCTAGAGATGATAATTATTGCTATGAATTAGCGAAGAAAATCTATACAAAATACGGAAAGAATCTTTTTAAAGATATATTTGATAATTTATAGGAAAATAGAATGTTTATGAGATATACTATAGATACTTTAGTCGAAGTCCAACGGTCGTAAATAAATACTTAAGTCCAACCGTTGTCTTCATTTGCCATTTACATTATATGCAACGAGGGAATGAAACATGCAGAAAAAGAAAATAATTCTAGCCTCTGCTTCGCCGAGAAGACGAGAATTAATGCAGCAAGCGGGGTATGAGTTTGAAATTCAGGTGAGCCATAAAGAAGAGACCTATACAAGCGAGACACCGGATGAAATAGTAAAGGAGCTGGCGCTTTTAAAGGCAAGGGATATTGCCGAGCAGAATGCAGTGAAAGATTTGGTGGTAATAGGGGCAGATACAGTTGTTGCGTACCAAGGCGCAATCTTGGGCAAACCGAAATCAAAAGAGGAAGCATTTGCAATGATTCAAAGTTTTCAAGGTAACAAGCATCAGGTATATACGGGCGTGGCCATTCTAAGTTATGATGTAGCGGGAAATGAAACTGTTGTGAATCATGCAGTGAAAACCGATGTATATGTAAATCCTATGTCGGACGAAGAGATTTGGTATTACATTGAAAGTGATAATGTAATGGACAAGGCGGGAAGTTACGGCATTCAAAGCGGATTTGCAATACACATAGAGAAAATCGAAGGAGACTATTTTAATGTGGTAGGCCTGCCGATTTCCTATATATATAACATATTAAAAGAAATAGAAGGGATTGGAATGCAATGAAGAAATCCCGATTTACCATAACAACGACACATTATATTTTATTTAGCTTTCTGATTGCCATTTTGGTTGGAAGCGTATTATTAGCATTGCCAATCAGCTCGGCAAGTGGACAGGCAACCCCATTTATCGATGCGCTATTTACCGCCACAACTGCCACCTGTGTAACGGGGCTCGTGGTTGTGCCAACGGTCACGGCGTGGAGTTTGTTTGGGCAGATTGTTATTTTGGTATTAATACAAATAGGTGGGCTTGGCATTATTACCATTATGGCGAGCATTACAGTATTTCTACATCGAAGAATGGGATTGGCAGACAGATTGCTTTTGCAGGATGCTTTTAATCTGAATACCTTATCAGGGTTGGAAGTCTTTGTGAAGAAAGTTATTAAAGGTACATTTATAATAGAAGGAATCGGAGCTGGTCTTTATATGACAGTATTCGTGCCACAGTTTGGATTAAAAGGGATTTGGATATCCATATTTACATCCATATCTGCTTTCTGTAACGCAGGAATTGATATTATTGCAGAAAACAGTTTGTGCGATTATGCATTGAATTCTATGATTAATGTTACAACAAGTCTGTTGATTATCCTTGGTGGACTGGGATATATCGTTTGGTGGGATTTGATGCGAGTAAGTAAAGAGAGACGAACAAGGAAAACGCCATTTTGGAGAAGTCTCACTTTGCACAGTAAAATTGTGATTAGCGCAACGGCAGGACTTATTCTTGTTGGGGGTATTCTGATTCTGCTGTTTGAATACAACAACCCGAATACGATAGGGGGATATTCGTTCATGGAAAAGGTGGAAGCGGCATTGTTCCAATCCGTTACCACAAGGACAGCAGGGTTTGCAACCATACCGCAGGAAAATCTAAGCAATGCATCGGCAATCATTTGTCTGCTGCTAATGTTTATCGGAGGTTCCCCTGTAGGAACTGCCGGCGGTATTAAGACGGTGACTTTTGTTGTGCTCATAGCTTCAGCATATGCGACAATTCGCAATCAAAAAGAAGTGAATTTATTTGGAAGAAGCTTATCAAAAGAGGTGGTAAGCAAGGCGGCAGCAGTAACCAGTATGTCCTTTGCTATTATGTTTATTTCTACCATATTGCTTTCGGCAGTAACGAACGCAGATGCGCTTGATATTTTATATGAAACAGTTAGCGCGACAGCAACGGTAGGACTTACACGAAATCTCACCCCGGTTTTGAACGCGTACGGGAAACTGATTATTATCGCAACCATGTATTTGGGACGTGTAGGTCCAATCTCTCTTGCTGTAGCATTTAATTTTAAGAGAGAAAAGAAAAATATCATTAAGAACCCAACCGAGGAAATCAGTGTAGGTTAGTCTGGTTTGGGAGAAGGAGAAGAAATGAGTATTAATCGAACATATGCGGTTTTCGGTCTTGGAAGATACGGAAGAGCCGTAGCAGAAGAGTTAGTAAAAAGCGGTGCGGAGGTTATCGCAATAGATGAGAATGAAGAATATGTAAATGATGCCAGCGCGACTATTCCTATCTGTAAATGTGCAGATATTACAGACCCGGAAGTGATTGAAAAGTTAGGCATTGCAAATGTAGATGTAGTAATCGTTGCAATGGCAAGCAATCTGGAGGCCAGTGTTATGGCAGTAACCTTATGTAAGGAAGTGGGTGTGCCGATGGTAATCGCAAAATGCTCCAACGAAATGCATCAGAAGATTTTGAGTCGAGTGGGTGCGGACCGCGTAGTCTTCCCGGAAAAAGAATCGGGAACGCGACTCGCAAAGAATATTTTGAGTTCCGGATTTGCGGATTTGATTGAACTATCAGAAGATGTGTCCATGGTGGAAATGGATGTTAAGGCAGAGTGGGAAGGGAAAACACTTCTGCAATTGGATTTGCGTAAAAAATATTCTATGAACGTGGTTGCAATTCGCAAAGGTACGATGGTGGCAACAGATATAGACCCACAGATGCCGTTGGAAAAGGATATGAAATTGATTGTGATTGCGAATGTGCAGAAACTTAAGAAAATAAAATAAAGAGAAGAAAAAAGAGCAAACTCCATGAAAGTGGTGTTTGCTCTTTACTATTTTTATACATATTATTTCGCTTCCCATCTCCCTGATGCACCACATGGCAACACCAGGCCGTTACTTGATACAGGAAGTCCGATTTCCTGAGAGTCAACGGTTCCGTTGAATTGTTTTAACTCCGTCGCTAACATGTAAGTTAATACAGCAGGAGCAAGACCTGTTGTGTATGAGTTAATCAAGAAGAATAGTGGTTCGTCAGACAAAATTTGTGTACATAGTTTAATGAGTGGGTGAATCATATCTTCAATCTTCCAAATCTCACCCTTTGGTCCACGTCCATAAGAAGGCGGGTCCATAATAATCGCATCGTATTTATTTCCGCGACGTATTTCCCGTTCAACAAATTTCACACAGTCGTCTACCAACCAACGAATTGGCGCTTCAGAAAGTCCGGAGGATGCTGCATTTTCTTTTGCCCAGCCCACCATACCTTTTGAGGCATCTACATGAGTGACATTTGCACCTGCAGCGGCAGCAGCAAGAGTAGCTCCGCCTGTATAGGCAAATAAATTCAGTACTTTAATTGGGCGTCCTGCATTTCTGATTTTTTCAGAGAACCAGTCCCAGTTGGTTGCTTGCTCCGGGAATAGTCCGGTGTGCTTAAAACTAAATGGTTTCAAGTTGAATGTGAGGTTCTTGTAATTGATTTGCCATTGCTCTGGCAAGTCGAAGAATTCCCATTCCCCGCCACCTTTTTTGCTACGGTGGTAGTGCCCGTTCATATTTTTCCAGCCTTTGTGTGTTTTCTTAGTATCCCAAATAACCTGAGGGTCAGGTCTTACTAAAAGGTAGTTACCCCAGCGTTCTAGTTTTTCACCATTGGAAGTGTCGATTACTTCGTAATCCTTCCATCCATCTGCTATCCACATAATTAAATCCTTTCCTTATATATAAAGCATTTTTATCGTGTCTGTCCGGTTCCGCGAATGATGTACTTGTACGTATTCATTTCGCAAAGTCCCATTGGTCCTCTTGCGTGAATCTTCTGAGTAGAAATTCCGATTTCACATCCCAGTCCGAATTCTCCGCCGTCTGTAAAGCGGGTTGAAGCATTTACATACACAGCCGCACTGTCCACCATCTGTGTAAAGTAAGCTGCGTTTGCATCCGTTTGCGTAACAATCGATTCACTGTGATGAGTAGAGTGCTTTGCAATATGAGCAACTGCCTCCTTGACATCATCTACAACTTTTACAGCAAGTATATAATTCAAAAATTCAGTGTCAAAATCATTTTCTCCGGCAGGCGTGTCATCAATGATTTTTTGAGCTGTTTCATCAAGGCGAAGTTCGCATACTGGTTTACCATCCGTAGAATTCGTAAGACGTTCCTTTAGCAAAGGAAGAAACTCATTTGCAACCTTCTTGTTTACAAGACAAACCTCTGTGGCATTGCATACAGAAGGGCGACTCATTTTTGCATTTTCTACTATATTAATAGCTGTTTCTATATCTGCGGTTTCGTCTACATAAATGTGGCAAATGCCAGTTCCTGTCTCAATACATGGTACGGTTGCATTTTCAACACAAGCACGGATAAGACCTGCGCCACCACGTGGAATTAATAGATCTACTTTGCCGGCAGCGGTCATAAGAGCAGTTGCTTCGCTGCGGTCTGTGTTAGAAGGC
>JAZOMR010000022.1:0-3718 GCA_045654105.1 Faecalimonas sp.
TTCACATTTTCATAATTCTCAATCATGGAAACAAATGTAACATCCATTGCCTTTTCAATACGATGTAAATCGTACTCAAATAGTTCACGGAATATCTGCAAATCGTGCAACGCGATGTCGTTAATGCTTCCATTGACTGCTCCCACCACCTCACAAGCGGTACTATATGCATTTTCATCATTTGCAAGCAAAAATGTTAGATAGTTGTGCCACAAATTCCCCTCAAAGCCATGGCTTGCTGTCATTTCAAGGAGCTCATTCATGCAATCGAAAAGAAGACTAACCATATCCTCTTTGTTATAATATTCATTTTCACAGTTCTCCATCAAAAATGTCATATCCTGAAGGAGTTTTCCATGCTCCATATTTTTATATAACATTAGTTGGTTTGTTCTCATAGCAAATACCTGCTTTCTATGTAATCTTCTAATAATTTCCTAATATTTTTAAGCTTCTGGATTCCTCACGAAGTCCGCGAATGGCATTCTTTACTGCCCCGTCAGCCATGTTTCCTTCAAAATCAATGAAGAAACAGTACTCCCAGTTTCTTCCTTCAATTGGTCTCGACTCAATCTTAACCATGTTCAAGTCATTGTAAATGAAATGGGACAACAAGTGATACAAGGAACCACTTTCATGTGCTGCTTCGATGCAAATGCTAATCTTTGTTGCATCTTTTAGGAAAATCTTCTGGTTCGTAACCACTATAAAACGTGTAGCATTTTTCGCGTTATGATTAATCTTCTCCTGTAAAACTTCCAAACCATAATATTCTGCCGCGTAGGCGCTGCAAATCGCTGCCTTGATAGGATTGTTGTCCTCCAGTACCTTCTTTGCCGCAACCGCTGTGTTTGCCACACTGATTTGCTGCCAGTCCCTATGGTCATCTAAGAACTTCGCGCTCTGCATCAATGCCTGCGGATGCGAATATACCCGTTCAATATCTGATAGCTTTGTTCCCGGAAGTCCTGCCAAAGTGTGTTCAATTGGAAGAAATACCTCGCCAACAATATAATTTTCGAACTCCATGAGTAAATCGTAGACTTCATTCACCACACCGGCTGATGAATTCTCAATCGGAAGTACAGCAAAATCTGCAGAACCTTCTTCAATCGCTTCCATGGCATCACGGAAGGTCTGCACATGATAACTGTTTAGATTCTTCCCAAAATATTTTTCCATGGCAGCTTGACTATATGCCCCTTCTGTACCTTGAAATACAATGCGTGCTTCTTCTACCTCCAAGGTATCAACACCAATAAATGGAAGGCGTCCAAGTGCGCCTTTTTTGGTCAATAATTGATATTGTAGTTTACGGCTCATTGACATTAGCTGTTCAAAAAGTTCAGAGATGCCTTTTTTATGAAACTCATCTGCCACTTTTTCTGTGACAGCCAACAGTTTCTCTTTTTCACGCTGTTTATCGAAAATCTTTCTTCCGGCATCTATTTTATACTCTCCAACCTGCTCACAGATTGTCATTCTTCTCTCATATAAATCCACAATCTTCTTATCAATTTCATCAATTTCTTCTCTAAGTTCGATTAATTTTTCCATTTGTTTAACCTCCTGAAAAATAACGAAAAAACTATTTCTTATTATAATACAATTATTTTCTAAAATCTACTGTTGAAAAACCATTTTATTTGTTATATTATGTTTTAAGAAGATTTTCTGATAGGAGGACCTATTGATGAACGCTACAGAATGTATCAAAGGAAGAAGAAGTATTCGAAAGTTTAAGAATGATAAGATTAGTCATTCCCTTTTAGAGTCTATTATTTCCACTTCATCATTCACTCCTTCTTGGAAAAACACTCAGATTACTCGTTATATTGCAATTGAAGACACATCTATTATTCAAAAAATTGCAGATGAATTTACCCCAGAAATGAACGCCAATATTGTTAGACAAGTTTCTACTTTAATTGCTGTGACTTTTATAAAAGGTCGCTGTGGTTTTAATCGCGACGGTTCTTACGCTACGAAAAAGGAAGACCGTTGGCAGATGTTTGACGTAGGTGCTGCCTGCCAGACATTTTGTCTTGCTGCTCACGAAGCTGGTCTAGGCACCGTTATTATGGGAATCTGGGATGAAGATGGAATTACTGAGTTGTTAGATATTCCGGAAAATCAGGAGCTGGCTGCATTAATTGCCATTGGTTATCCTGACATTTCACCGGAAGCTCCAAAAAGAAAATCTGTAGAAGATTTATTAACATATCGATAAACGAGGAGGTTACTATGAGACATTTAATGAGTCCTTTGGACTTTTCAGTTGAGGAATTAAACGAGTTGTTAGATTTGGCAAACGACATTGAAAACAATCGTGAAAAATACGCACACGCATGTGCAGGTAAAAAGCTTGCTACTCTGTTCTTTGAACCAAGCACAAGAACCAGACTTAGCCACGAGGCAGCAATGCTGAATTTAGGAGGTAGTGTTCTTGGATTTTCATCCGCAGACTCTAGTTCCGCATCAAAAGGAGAAACTGTTTCTGATACTGTGCGCATGGTTTCTTGCTACGCAGACATCGTTGCAATGAGACATCCAAAAGAAGGTGCGCCAATGGTTGCAAGCCGTTACTCTTCTATTCCGATTATCAACGCAGGTGATGGTGGACACCAACACCCTACCCAAACGTTAACCGACCTTTTGACAATCCGTTCACTTGGTGGTAGACTTGACAATCTTACAATTGGTCTTTGTGGTGACTTGAAATTCGGACGTACTGTGCACTCTTTAATTCAAGCATTGGTTCGATATACAAATATCAAATTTATCTTGATATCACCAGAAGAACTTCGACTTCCTGGTTACATTCGTAAAGATGTATTGGAAAAACAAAACATTCCTTACGAAGAAGTGGAACGCTTAGAAGAAGCTCTTCCACAGCTTGATGTACTTTACATGACACGTGTTCAAAAGGAACGTTTCTTCAATGAAGAAGATTACATCCGCATGAAAGATTTCTATATCTTAGATGCTAAGAAAATGGAATTGGCACCGGAACACATGCTTGTTCTCCACCCGCTTCCACGTGTAAATGAGATTGCTGTTGAAGTAGATGACGACCCACGTGCTGCATACTTTAAACAGGCTCAATACGGCGTATATGTTCGTATGGCATTAATTCTCACATTGCTAGGTATCAAGGTATCATAGGAAAGGACAGGTGAAGCATCATGATGAAAAATTCGTTAAATATTAGTACCATTTCAGAAGGTTTTGTGTTAGACCATATTCAAGCCGGAAGAAGTATGGAAATCTATAAACATTTGAATTTGGATAAGTTAGATTGCTGTGTGGCAATTATTAAAAATGTCCCAAGTAAAAAGATGGGCAAAAAAGATATTATCAAGATTGAATGTCCGATTGACGTGATTGACCTTGACATCTTAGGATTTATCGACCACAACATCACAGTCAATATCATTCAGGACGATCGTATTATTGCTAAGAAAAGCTTAACGCTTCCTGAAAAAGTTACAAACGTAATCAAATGTAAAAACCCTCGTTGTATTACTTCTGTGGAACATCAATTGGATCATGTATTTGTTTTAACTGACCCAGAAGAAATCGTTTATCGTTGTCAATATTGTGAAGAGAAATATAGAAGATAAGACGTTTTCATAGGACTGCTCTGCAGTCCTTTTTTTGTGATTTACTCTTCAGTACCACCTATACATTAGGCATAGGCGTGTTTTCTTGTCATTTA
>JAZOMR010000023.1:0-56303 GCA_045654105.1 Faecalimonas sp.
TAGTTATCCACAATTTTAAAATTTATTAATTTACAGTATCCTGTTCAGAAGTTTTTCTTGGCGGTCAAACTGCTGAACCAAAACCGGCATCGCCGATTTGCAATATCATTATACAATAGACTTATCTATTTTTCAAGTGATTTTGCCAAATTGGTTTTATTTAGTTTACCCTTTTAGGATTTTTACTCTGTCAGGAACTGATTTTAAGACCGAATCGAGGTGATACACTTGAATCTTTCGAAATATGGTCGCATTGGTAAAGCACCTTTTATCAAGGCCATCGGTATCCAAGAAAATTACAAAAAAATAGTATATACGGAATCTCAGGAGCTGGATCGAAATGAATCCGGCTGTTTTTCGTGTGAAAATTACAAACAGATTGAATTTTTAGAATACCTTCCAAAAGAATGTCAAGAAAAAGCCTGCCAGAACTGCAAGAACTGCCCTCATGCAGTCTATAAAACAGTTACTAAAGAATCTTATCAATATGTTAATGAAAAAAACATGTACGGTTACAAACCTCGTTTAAAACCTATCGCTATGAAGTTACTGCTTATTTATCATTTTGCAGAACCAGATGACAAAGGATTAGTAAGATGCCTGTCGCCAAAGGAACTCGCATCCATGCTCCATTGCAGCGTAAGGTCTATTAAGAATGCAAACAACACCTTACAAGAATATGGATACATTCTTTATTCTCAGGATCCTATGAGTAAAAAACGTTTTCAGGTATTCCTAACTGAATATGAAACATATCATCTACCTGCAGATCAAGGCGGTCGTGGTTATGCAACCTTTAATATCGACAGTTTAATGGAATTCATTAACATGAAAGACATTAACCAGCTTCGCATCTTGTTACGTGCAGCATTAGACCTTGATACGAATAAGGACGAAGACAAGCCTATTATTCTTTCTAATGACTACGATTCGTTAAGACGTTTTCTTCCGTCTTACTGTAAACCGGGAATTATAAGAAAAGCACTCTCGTCCG
Source organism: Faecalimonas sp. (assembly GCA_045654105.1). Classification (GTDB taxonomy): domain Bacteria; phylum Bacillota; class Clostridia; order Lachnospirales; family Lachnospiraceae; genus Faecalimonas. The sequence continues at coordinate 995 of JAZOMR010000023.1, forward strand.
CTACTTCTATGTTCCAAGTTAAGTTTAAAGATGAATTTGTTCATCTTCAGATGAATGCAGATTATCATGGCAGACGTGCTTATGAAAAAGGTTGTCTTGCTTATGCTACCGAAATGGAAGAATACTTCAATGGAATCAATAAGAAGATATCAAAAATTAACGAACGTCTTATTAAAAAAGAACCGGTTAATAAGAAAGACCTGGAATACATACAAAAAGAAGGCTTCGACCATCAATTAGATATGCTTTCTACTCCTTTGTATAATAGTTTTTATTTACATTTAGACTCTGAGAATTATAAAGACTTAGGAATACTATGCGAGAGCTTTTCCGTTGAAAGAGTAAAAGAAGCACTCAGATACATAAATAAACACATTCCTAATCCTTATGAGTGGAAGAACTTCGGAGCTCTGGTAAGAACCATACTTAGAAACAAATTAAATCTTGAAGAAATCGCTTCTCTTTTCAATCCTGCATAACATCAGGTCTTTTTGTTGTGCCCTTTTTTACATTTTTATCTACTTTTTCTGTTATTTTTTACTTTTCCTTCGCCTTTTTTCATTATATGCTCCTGCTATTTGCTCTATGCATACTGATTCTTTTTACTTCAATGCGGAAAATTTTATTCCACATTAGAAAAAAATATACTTTTTTAAAAAATTTTATTTCACATTTGAAAAAATTATTCAACTCCTGCATTTTTTATTCTTTTCAAAAAATTTTTGTTTTTTCTTGGAAAGTTTCATTTTGTCAAAAAAGCTCTTTTTCGTTGTAAAATGGGGGTTTTTTAAGATGTGGTTTATCAATTATGATTTAATTCTGTTTTAATTCTGTTTTAATTATGTATAACTATATGTATGTGCTTACGCTTCCTTTTCTTACATACATACACATAAAATAAATAAAACAAAATCAATAAAGACTTTATATCAGACATTATAACTCTTCTTTTAAGATTATACAAATTAATTTTTATATAAAGGCATCCATAACAGCACATAAGCCGTTATGGAACCTTTTCTAATTGCAATATTTTATACTACAAAAATCCAGCATTAATACTTCAAAGTATTTTTTTACAATCAAGTATGCAGGATATATATTGGTTTCAAATTTATATTTGTCCTCTCCAATATTTTTGCAGCATAATAAAGCAGTTTTTAATAATAAGTGTTCTTTTTTTGATGTTTCAAATAACATTTCCTCTTTGCTAAAGATAGCCACTGAAGAGCTGCAGTAGTTCCTCATCCATTTCTTCGTCTTCATCAGCGGAATCACTTTGCTCTGCAGATGTTTCTTTTGAAGATGTTAATTCATCAGCTACTTCTACTTCTTTCTCATTTGTATCATCTTCCTTAAAAGGAAGCTCCTCTGTTTTACCAATTTCTTCCCACTGTTCCTCTGCCGGTAGGAAATCGTCGTCCATTACGACAGAAACTTCAGATATAGTTTCTGTCAATTCATTTTTATTGTCACTAACAACAAACGTACCTTGTTCTATACTCTTCATTTTTCCTTCCAATTCATTAATTCTTCGAAGAATATCTCTCATACTTTCGTTTAGTAATTTGGGATTTGCACATCGGATAAGATAAATTTGCGTTTCCATATATGGATTCAAACTATTTCTTATTTTTTCGCGCAGCGTACTTATCTGATCCACATACCAGAAAATCATGTCTATTGGTTTTTCGTTTACGATGGAAAAAAGCTCTTCTTTATATTGTTCGGAATTATATATATCGGCTTTTCCCTGTGTAGCAATCAGAAGAACTGCATCTGTAAGAGCTTCCAAAAGATTATCTGCCAAATGTGACAAATTCTTTCCTTCTTCATAAGCATTATGAATTAAATTTATAGTATCTTTTCCATTTTCCTCACAAATAGCCTTAATGATTTTAAGAGAAAGTTCATCGTCAAGAAGACAGAGAGATTTTTTCACATGCTCCGTTGTAAGTTTATCGCAAGAAATAATGATTTTTTCTGCAATACTAAGAGCATCTCTCATAGATCCGTCCGCCTGCTTTGCTATCATGTTAAGTGCCGTATCCTCATAGGGCTTTTTAATATCCGTGAGAACATGTACCAGCCTGTCATGCATTGTTTCTATGGAAATAGCATTAAACTGGTATATAGAACATCGCGATCTTATTGTAGCAGGAATTTTATGTAACTCCGTTGTACACAAAATGAATACGCAATGTTCCGGTGGCTCTTCGATTGTTTTAAGAAGAGCGTCAAAGGCGCTGGTAGATAGATTATGAACCTCATCTATGATGTAAATTTTCTTTTTTAAGGTAGTTGGAAGATATTTTGTAGAAGAGACCAGGTCTTTTATGTCATTGATGGAATTGTGAGATGCGGCATCAAGTTCTACAAAGTCCAAAGTCGCATTTTTTAGCATCGATAAACATGAATCACATTCATTACAAGGACCTTCAGGCGTAACATTTGAACAATTGATTGCTCTTGCCAGTATTCTTGCAATGGTTGTCTTCCCGGTTCCTCTATGTCCTGCAAAAAGATATGCAGAATCAAATTTATTTTGTTTCACCTGCTCTTTTAAAGTAATAAGATTATTGTCCTGTCCTACTACTTCTTGAAAATTGAGAGGTCTATAGGTTGAATATAGCATGGTTTCCTCCTTTTATTAAATTTGAATAATATATCTTATCAAATTAAAATAATCATTTTTGGTATAAGTGGTTTCTGCCAGTTTTAAGTGTTCAATTCCATAAAGCAGAATTTGATAAGCCTGTTCATAGCTATAAAGATTTGAAGGAAAGTTAGATTGGCTAACCTCTCCAAATTCATAATTGATTATCATTTGATAAAAATAATACATTAAGAGTCTTATATTCCATTCCGGATGTTCTTCATGAGAAGAATAAAACTCAGCATTATCTTTTTCTTTCAGACAATGAAACAGTTGTAAAAGATTTTCTCTCATGGTAAGAGCCTTCATTTTGTCAGACATAGAGAAATAATCTTCTAAAATTTCTTTATTTTCAATCATCAGAGGTGCGTTTTGTGTTAAAAAACACAGAAAATCATGATACTTTACCTCTATTCCTTTATTTTCGAGATAATCTTTCATTTTCGCATCAGACAAAGGATGAAAATTAATCGTATAACATCTACTTGATATCGTATCAATCAATACATCTTTCTGAGTATGAATAATAAGAATATTAGTTTCATGCCTGTCTTCTAATAACTTCAACAAGCGATTTTGTGTCTGTCTCGTCATAGTGTGGGCATTATAAATAACAATCACTTTTCGTGTTCCCACGCTTGAGCGATTAGCCATATCAAGAAGACTGTTAATGTCGTCAACTTTCAGGGATTTTGATGGGTCCGTATGAAAATAATCCGGATTATTGTTCAAATCACCTTCAGAACAGCCCAGAAGCGCCGCAGAAACGAATTTAGCAACTTCAGCCTTGCCCAGACCGCCTATGCCCTTCAAAATCAATCCTGGAGGCTTTTTGAGCGTCATATAATCATTTATTTCGCTCATCGTGTCACTATTTACTATTAGATTCAAGTTCATTACCTGCTCCTCCTTTTATTTCTTGTTTTGTCACATAAAGATAATGATTTTTGTTTTGTATATACACAGGTCCTGTTTTGTCCTGAATTTTGGTTAAAAGGCACTCCTGGTCGGAGAGTCTTTTATATGCGTGATAAGCCATATTTAGTAAAAGAGCTTCCCTCGTCATAATTCCTGCAGTATCTCTTTCATAAACCGTCTGAATCATATGATATATTAGATTTTTCTTTTCAATGGATACAAACGTCTGCATTTTAGAAACATACTTTTCTATTATCTGAATGCTTAACACTTCCTTCGGTATCAGCGAATACTCCCCCACTCTCTCGGCTTGTGGATATGGAGTAAAAAGGTGCGAAACACCGATTCCAAATAAAAGAGCACCACATATCAATAGCTCCTCATCCAGCTCGATTTTCAAATCCGGCTGATAAGAGTAAAGTTTATGAGAACGCATGAGCTGCAGAGCCATGCTTGTTACAGAAACAGTCTGAACTAATAATCCTCCGTTATAACTTCCGGATAGGTTTAAGGAAGCAGGAGCCTCTTTAAACCTATTCATTTCACCATTAAAAACATCAGTTAATAATTCGTTAAGACCTTGATTTTTAACAAGGGACATTTGTTTTCTAAGAGTAATCAGATACTTTTCGGTTTCTTCCTCGGTTATACCCTTAATAAAGCAACGCATCTCTGCATCGGCCACCAGTTCCATCCTAAAACATATAAATTCAGGTGAAGAGGAATTTAATGTGACTTCTCCATAAGCCTTAACAACTTTACCCTTATATGAGAGATATTCATCCTCAATGTTATGTTCCCAAATACGTCCAAATAATGTTCCGCTTTTATCTTCTAACTTTAGTTGGAGATATGGAATTACGGAATCTTTGGTGTATTCAAGCCTAATATCCTTTAACAAAAATTCCTCCGCTATCTCTTTCGCAAAGTGTTCAGTGATCTGCGACACGTAGATTTTCTTCATCTGCTACTCTCCTACTCTCTTTATTTTTTGAATTTAACGATTTTAGAAGATTACCGTAATACTCTTCAATTAACCTATCCAGTTCATCATCTTCCGGATAACAGAAATACTTTGTTTCTTCCGGTTTCAAAAGAGAACTTACGACATGAAGATTCCGAAACAAATACATCTCGCCACAACGTGCAAAAATCTCGCACTTCCTGAGATAATAACCAAGATCGTATTTTCCTTTCAAAATAATCTCACTACTACCCTCTTTCTTACTGTCTTTAACAGCTTTCGTAAGAAGATATTGGTATCTCATTGCTATGCGGCTAAAATCATAGCTTAACGAGAGATTTCCAAGTGCATCGTCAATCAAATGAAAATACTCGTGCGTAAAAGATTGTGGGTATCGAAAATCCACTACCATAGTTGAGATGGATGGGTAATAAAGTCCGGTTGCGCGATGTTTCCCTAATTTTCTAAATCTCAAAGAAACATTCTTGCATTTAAAATCATTAAATACATGATGATTTAGACTTTTAAATTCATTCACAATCTTATCAACCAGACTTAAATCCACTTCTTCATCAAATTCTATAAAACCAAAATATTCATTCAGTTCCGAATCCTTCATTTCTTTCAAAATGTGATTTGGTATATTGCGTTTTGTGGTGTAGGCTCGTGCCACCATTCCTCTTAATTCTTTACGGTGCTTCTCTTCTGCTATCGTGTCCTGAATATTGGAAACAATGTGATGTAATGCATAAAGAGAATATGTACCTGTTGGATATGTCAAATGTATTCCATAAGATGAATACTCAGAATCGCAGATATCTTCTAAAGTGTATTTAGTAAGTGAATATGCGAAAGATACAATTCTCATTTCGGCAGGAAAAGAAGTAAGCATTTCAGAGAAAGATGTAATAGAACCTATGCTAAGCCCTTCCCTTATCATAAAACCATCTTTTAACTCATAATCATTATCAATTAAAAAATCATAATACCAATCCGGTATATCACTCCTCTTCCATACGTGCTTTTGCAGATTGTAAGTGAAATCACCAGCAAGTTGCTTTAGCATTAATGCTATATTCTCGTCCTCTTTTGCTTCATCAGCAAGCAGGTTTAACCATTTCACCAAAAAGAACGGATAAAACAAAACTTCACCGTGAAACATAGGGATTTTTTGACTCCTGTTTGCACGGTAATAATACTCGCTGTCTGTAAAACGCTTTTTTGGATTACAAGGCACATAATAAGCACGCTCTTTGATTATTGTTTTTATGATACAATCGCACTTAGACACTGCCGTAGCCAAACCTTTTTCAAACGAGCTTTCCGCAACCTCTACCTTGAAGCCTTCAAAATCAGGCATAAAATTCAATAAAAAAGGAATACCTTCGTTCAAAAGGCATTCCTCAGAATCTACACTCTTTAATTTTGATTTTATGGTTTTTTGAATTGCATGCTCTATTTGAAGCAACGCTTTACCGATTTGCGTATCCAAAGGCGGATATTTCAAATCACATAACCGAACGGTTCGGTTTTTGTTTTTAAATACGGCACGTTCTTTCTTTTCTCGTGCAAGAGAAAGAATACGCTCACCGTTCTGCAGATACACAAGGTATCCGTTTTCTTCTTCTGGCGGTGCTATAAAGATATCTTCATCTAACAGACCAACCAATTTCAATAGTTCTTGTAGTTCACTCATATGTGTTCCTCCTTTTAAAATAAAAAAAGACATCCGAAGATGTCATTCCATAGTGATACAATATGACCTATTTATCTAGGAATTGATAACCGAGAGCTGCCAAAAGGCTTTTCTGCTAAATGAAATAGGTTTTTCTAAAGTATAGCAATCCTCATCGCAAATGTCAAATGATATACATATTCGTTCCTTGTGTTTATAAAACCAAAAACCGAACGGTTCGGTTTTTGAAAAATATTAAAATTCCAATTATTTAAAGTTGATTTTTAAAATGGTGTGTGTAATAATGTAAAAAGGAGTATTAATAAAATCCAAAACCGAACCGTTCGGTTTTACACAAAAGGAGGAAGCATATGGCAATCACAATGTGCGTTTACAACTTAAAAGGTGGTATCGGAAAGTCTACCGGTACATTTAATATCGCGGGGCAACTTGCGTTAAATGGAAAAAAAGTATTAACTATTGATGGTGATATCCAGCAAAATCTGACACAGTTGTTCTTCGAAAACATTCCGGACGAACTACTAACGGTACAAAACGATATCTTTGAAGATGGAGAATTGAGAAAAGGTGTTGATACGTTGTATCATGTATTAGAGGGAGAAACTAATGTTTACGATGCCATACGTTCCGTTGAATTTACTAGCAGGCGCAAACTAAAAAACAAGTTCAAGAAAAAAGAATGTAAAGTAGATGTACTTGTGGGAAGCAAGGACATGAAATACTTTGGGTGCGAAGATTTTAATATATTAAAAGAAAAACTAACAGTGTTACAGGATGAATACGATTATATCATCATAGATACGCCACCAAACTATAATGCGATTACTATGATGTATCTGCTTGCGAGCGATTATGTTCTCATACCAATGCACTTAGCAAAAAGCTCTAGTCTTCATGCGTATAGTGATGTCATTAATGCAGTAAAAGAGGCAAGAGAGGATTACGGGAACAAAAACCTAACTATTCTGGGAAGTTTTTATATGGCTGTGCAGTTGTATAAAAACGATCAAAAAGAGTTTCATGAATATAGCATGAACAAAGAAATTAGTGAAAGCATGAGTTTATTTAAAACATCAATTCGATATGATTATTCTTCTACAAGAGACAGTGAAAATGCCGGCAAGCCTTTATGTATTTGTTGCGCTAGCACAGATATAGCAAAAGATTATGAAAAACTAGTAAAAGAGATAGAAAAGAGAATCAAAGAGGAGGAAAATAACTAATGGCAAAAAAAGTGTTGCCGAGTCAGGCGATGAAGAAAATGAATACGTTATCACAGGTTGCCAAGAAGTCGCAGGAATTTAAGAAAGAGATTATTGAGACTGAGAATGTGCAGGACTTACCGGAAGATGTAAGAGGAAAGATTATAATGCTGCCGGACGAAATGCTGCTCGACGACCCGTTCAATCTAGAAACATACGGCGAAAATGATGTAGAAGAATTCGCAGAAATTATGCGTAAATATGGCTTCAGAGGCGTGGTAATTGCGTACCCATACGAAGACAAATACATGATAGAGTCAGGGCACAGAAGAAGAGAAGCGGGACGCCGTGCAGGTATAAAAGAAATACCAACGTTTTTAGTTGAACCTCCAAAAAGTGAATGGGAAAGAAGACTTAACTTGATGATGGCTAATCTCAATAATAGAGATTACACGCCAATGATAATAGCGAGAGTTGCACAAGGAACCTATGAGGCCCAGGCTATGAAGATAGCTGATTTAAAAGAAAAAGGGGAATTACAGGAGGGGGAAAACACCAACCTAAATGAATTAACGGCCGAGTTCATGAGGCTTGATTCAACAACTGTAGAATTGTATAGAAGACTTTTGAAACTAATTCCAGAATTACAAGAACTTGCAGACGATAAAAGATATTCATGGTCGGCAATTGCATACGCAAGCAATATGTCTGAAACATATCAGAAAAAGTTGTTTCAAGTTATTGTAGAAAAGACTGATAAAGATGGGGTTGACGCCGTTACAAAAGCGTGGATAAAGCAAACAATACAAAATCTAAAACTCGAAGAGAAGACCGGCGAAATAGCAAAGGTGGTAGAAACAAAAGAAAAACCAACTAGGGTTCGCAGGAAAGATGGTACAAAAATTATTATGAATTGTACAAAGAGTCTGAAAGAAGTTTTGGAAAACGATGCGATTATTAGGGATAATGAAGTGGAAACAGTAGTAAAAACATTGAAGGAACTTCAGAAGAGTATCGAAAAGAAAATCACTGAACTGACAAGATAAAATGAAAAACCGAACCGTTCGGTTTTTGAAAGAGGATGGGAAACATCCTCTTTTTTTATGCCGGAATCAGCTCTGGTCGTATGCCCAGTAGCAGTATATCATCCAAGCCTTTTCCAAAACCCGCGTTCCAACGAGTTACATATGCGGTAAAACCATTTTCTTTCAAGAGCGCAACAAGATTCTTTTCGTGCCTTTGTACGGCTTCGTTCACCAATTTGTCCGCATCGTACGCAACGGCAGCAGCAGTACAGCCTAGAGATTTCAGATAATCCAGGCAGGACATGCCACTAGAATCCTTTTCCGTCAGTTTTGAATAGGTACTAGTACCGGGGAGGCAAATTACAATCACTTTCAAAAGGTGATTTGCAACAATTGCTTTCTTTTCGCCTTCTGTCACATAAAAAAGATAAGTGTCGTCAACAGTAGGAGAGTAGTAAATACTGATATTGCTACCTGAACGACAACCGTTGTTGTAAATGTTATACGTGTCGCCGTTTTCGTTGTTTTCCTCTTTGTACGAAGAAAAGTTTTTGTATTTATTCATCTCTTTTCCATTTTCATTCACTTCAGGCTTATCCAATCTGAGCCTCAATCTGTAAATCTTTCGATTTCGGTCAAATATCGGTATCAGCATTCCGCTTTTTCCGACAAAGGACCATTGCCCATCGTCTAATTGATAGAAACCGGGCACACCAGCAAGAGTACCATGTTTTTTAATCAGAGCATTACATATTCGCCGGCGCATGTACTGGTCTGAATAGATCCCCTTATCTTTGTCAAACTTTTTGACAAACGAAAGTGAACGAATCTGGCTGTCTTTTACTAACTTCTTTGTCCAACCATCATCTAACAATTTTTTCATGTGTTTCTCTGATAGCGACAGTTGTGCCATGAAGTCCCGATATATCTTATCCAACTCTTCGTTGGGAAGTGGAGGATTGCTTATATCTTCCGGCTTCACAGAAGGTTTCAACGGGGTATAAACATACCCTTTCACCGGATTCTCTTTTTCGGAGTCCTTTTTTACATCCGTATACAGTATAGAACCATCTGACAGTTCCTTGATTGAATAATAGGTCTTACCATTAATGGAACTTGTGATTTCGGAGGCTTGGATTCTTCGGCAGACACATAGCACTTGACCGGGATATGCGGCCGTATCTGGTTGAAGAAAACTACACCAGTCGGTTTTGCCGCATATCGGACACGGATACTGCTTTGTGACATCTCGGAATGTTCCCATAATACCTCCTTTGGCTTTCGCCGAATGTCTGCAACTGCAGCCATTGAATATCGAATCAACCAGTGACGCGATTACGTTTCGTAGGTAGGGCGTATACATAGCAAAAGCTCTGCCAACACCCGTGCATTAAGCAATAGTGTTTTTTCTGTAGTATAGCATAACCATGGAAATAGAAAAGAGACGCCAAATGCATTTTTGGTACGAAAAGAAAAATAGCACCCTGTTGATGAAAAAGCAGATGAAAAAAAGAGCAATGCGATAGGGAGGGAGATGAATAAAATTAAAAACCGAACGGTTCGGTCAAAAAAACAGAACCGCCATGGCGACGGTTCTGTTTAGGAGAAAGGAATGTATTAAAGAGTATGCACGTATAATTCGTTTTGACAAGCCCAATCTAAATATTTGCTGATTGGGAAGCGTTTCTTGTTGGTGCATTGTGTGCGCTCTAAAGAAACGTTAACAATATCCATCAGATAATCGAGATCGGCTCCGCGCTCATCATAGTCGGTGTTTAGAATCTGTTCTAAAACACGATAGGTATTTTCGCGGCAATGGAAGGAATGATTTTTTTCTTCGGCAATGCGTTTTAGATAGTTTTCAAATTCCATTGGCTTGAATAGTTTGATTTTCTTTTCTGCCATTACAGAGCCTCCTTTCTGATGGCTTCATTATAAAATTAATTTATATAATTTACAAGAATAAAAACACATTTTATTCTTTTTTAAGAATCTGTTCGAGTAATTCGGAATCGGATACGGTCTATGTGAGGTTTGCCGTCGAGTTCTTCGCATTGATAAATGCAATCAAAAAGAGGGTGCGTAAGCAGGTTAGTGTCTAGTGCATAATAAACTGGATGTAATTTTCCTCTCATACGACTGCCTGTTATTTGCGAATGTATAATGGGAATCTCATGCAAGGTTTCCAAAAGTAACAGCACCATATAATTGCGATAAGAATCTTCGTTTTTATCTAACCACTCGAATAAAGTTTGTATGTCTCCAATCAGTCTTTCGCGACTGCTTTGCTCTGCGCGACCTGATAGAATTAGCAAATGCAAAGGAGGTTGCTCCTTGTCAGTTTGAAAGACAAAATAAGCAGGGATCACAACTTGCTTATTTCCAATCTTCTTTCTTACACACAGTCGCTGCTTTTTGATGCAGGAAGGATAGGCTACATCTGTATGGATTGAGAGTTGCACAACAGAAAGTAGCTCGATAATCTGACTGTCTCGGAGACGGAACTGTATGTTGTGTGGATTGTCAATAAAAGAAGACATATAACTGTATGCTCCGGGCGACAGCGAATAGAAACGAAAAGGAGAAATAATCATGGGTTCATCTCCCAAAGTCTTGTCGGCAAGGCAATACTTAATTAAGATGCCTGCCTTCACAAGCTTTCGCAAGTTCTTTGTATACTCAGACTTCTGATAAAATTCTGACATTCTGTGTAGCAACGCGTACTCCAGATTATAAGTGTTGACGAAGGGGTACACAGATAGCAGTTTCATAATTTCAAAATCCACACCATTTAGAAGTCCTTTGGCGGTGAGCGTGTCAATTTCTGCATGTGTGCAGTTGTGGTTTTTGTTTTCCTTCAGTACACACCAGGTATTTTCAAGGTGAAAAGGACTAGGCGATAGTGCTAGTCCTGTATAATGGTTATTCTGTGTCATGATATTAAGCCTCCTTAAAATAATCCGTCCAAAGATTCGCTGCCACTAGGGATGTCATTGGAAGAGAGTGGGGGAGTAGCGATAGCTGTTTGTTCAACAGGTTGGCTAGCGGGTTGGCTTTTTGGACAATCCTTCTCTATGTCGAAAGAATAAGTGTAGGTGGCAGATGGTGTTACTTCAAACGATAGTTTTTCGTCATCTAGTTTGGTAGGTTCATTAGCGGATTTTTCTGTATGCTCGTGGCATACAAAATCAGCTATGGTAACGGGACCGGTGTATTGCGGTTCCCAATCGGCAGGTTTCAAGAAATCCACCTTTGCATGATATGGTGGAAGAGGACGTCCGTCCTTTGTTGTAAAATAGGTTACTTCTTGGAAATCCCTCATGCGGATGTCGCATTCTTCTAATGTATTCTTTTGGGCACTCAGTTCGCGGGTGGAGTAGGAGAGTGCAGGAGAATCAGAAGACAGAGCAGTCTGGGTAACAGTATCCTGCGTTTCGATGGTATCCCTCACGCCGGCCATAGCAGAAAACACTTCCATGTCGGAAAGAGAAGAACGGCCAAAGACCATAATGTGAGCGCATCCTAAAATAACGCCTTTCAAATATTTGGTTATTTCATTCTTTTCAAATTGGTCGAGTGTCTGTATTGCACAGAACATGGCTACGCGGAATTTTCGGAATAAGGAGAAATTCTTTTCCAAAGAACTGTGAATCAGTACAGGCAATTCGTCAATGTAAAAAAAATGAGGGATACGTGTTCTTTCTGTGCCTGGACGTGATAAAACAGCGTTATTAAAGGACAGCAGGAAAAATAAGCCGAAAGCAACGGCATTGCTGTCTCCGGATGCAAGGTCATAATTGCAAACGGTAATTTCACCTCTTTTCAGGATACGGTCAAAATCAATGGATTTCTGGGCGCAGTATACTTCTCGGCTTCCGGGCATCAATAGAAACTCGTTAATTATGTTTCGGGTGCCTCGGCTCTGATCTTCCATTTTCACACGTCCTTTACCCAAGAGTTCTTCTCGGATGTATTGAAGCACAAAAGTATATCGTTGGTAATCTCTATCTAGCTCGTCCAACTTTTTGACGTAGGCAGGCAGCAGGTCGAAGTTATTAATCAGCAACTGAAGGTCGGCAGGCGTCGCTTGTCTGCCGTGAAGCAGAGGAACAGTATTCATAACTAAAATAGCAAGGTTAGAAATCATCTGCCTGTTAAGACCAGTAAAATAGGAGTCGGCTTTCCCCTTTAGGTCAGTAATAACCTGCATTACATCTGAGAACACAACTGCTTTTTTCACGATGGCTCTTTGAAGGTCGTCGCCAGATAACTCACTAGATAAATAAAAAGGATTCATTCCGATCCAATTCTTCTTTCGTTTCCCTTCGGCATCAGGCGTTGCATCTATGCGGTTATAGGGCACACCCCTTGCTTCGCATAATCTGCAGACATCATCGGTAAGGGAATCTTCTGGTGCAAGGACAGTGATACCGCAGACCGGAAATGAAAGACTAATTTGTTCAAGAGCTTGCTCGGCAATGTCGTCTTCCGTTTTTGTTTCTGTTTTCGTGAAATCGAAAATCGCGAATGAATCGGTGGCTCCGGTATACACATACTTGTTTTCATTAACAAGACGCTTCATAATCTGCATCTGTTTCTGTTGTGCAAACAGGCGAACATTTAAGTCGTTTTTTATTGCGGGAAGAATGGTGGAAGATGTTTTACCGGTACCACTGGTACCGTCTACTAGTGTATGCAAAAAGCGGTCCTTTTCAGACACAACGATTGGCTTTCCGGTTTTTACATCTTTCGCAATTGTAAGCGGATATTCGATGGCGTCTTTCTTTTTCCTTTTTTCTGTGAAGTGTGACAATTTGAAGCCCATAATTATCTCTTTGTTTTTTTCATCACGTAATGGTTTTATAAAAGTAAAGAATAGGACAAGTGCAAGTAGAAGAGCAGGTAGCTCCGTTACAAGTCTGGCTAAAAACAAAACCATGCCTTTTGTGAAGACTTCATCCGTTCGCATTTGGAGTATAGAAGGGAGAAATATCACGGATAAAAGCTCAAATCCGATGGAGGATATCAGTAGCGCTTCGTGCAAGGCGGTCAAGATGTAATGCAAGGCCTTTATTCGCCTGAAATTGAAAGATTCCAAGCCCGTGGCATAAATCCATAGCCCCACAGGCAGCAAAAGGCTTAAAAAGCGGAATACGACGTTTGTATGCATAAATGTATAGTTGATGCGGTAGAGCGAATAAAGGTATCGGATACCGCTGTCTATAAAGTGTAAATAAAACATGCCATGTAAAATCAGATATGGCAGTGGGAGAGAAGCAAGTTTTCCAGACAAACCTTTCAACTTGCCAAAAGTTTGATTTATAAAAAGTTTCATGAAATATCTCCTTTCGGAAGCAGGTGTAGTTTCTCGTCATAAGTATCGCAATCCAATACGGCTTTGGTATTCGGCTGATGCAAAAAATAAAAATCCACATTTGACGAGTGGTCGATACCCGGCAATGTTTTTGTAAATAGAATTTCCGCATGATTGGAAAGCAGTTCGTCATAATCACTGACAAACTGGGATTGTAAAAATTCTGCACCAAGAAGGATAATTACCAGATTATCTATGGCGGCAGAATAGTGGTTTTTATAATGCAGCAGTCGTTGATGGGCGGATAAGTCGGCGCCCGGAAATTCAAAAACAATGTGCCCGTAGGAAGCGTGAAAAAAGCCCCTTGCAAAATACAAAGGGGCTGTGTTGGTGGAAGATATGACATAAGGCTCATGATACTCCCATCCGTCAATATTTAAGTTGTTATAAAAAAGTGTTTTAAGTAGCAATTCCTTCAGGTTACATTCGTCCGATGTGATATATGGCTGGCATTGTTTTAAACGGTGATTCGGAACAGCATAAATACTGTTTCCAGTTATGGCGTGCGCTACAAGCTGTTTATTATGCTCGTAGAAGCCCTTGAACGCCGATTTAAGGCGTTTATTGTAATGTGCGTCCATTTCCTTACCCACAGCTTCCAAATAGCCTGTATCGTCCATAAAGTGTTTCTTGAGCGTATTTGCGGATGCAAGGTCGTCAAAGTCAGGGAAAACATAGTGTAATTGTTCTAAAGTCATCAACTCATTGTCCGTAATGCCATGCTTATAGGACGAGGAAGTGAGTAGTTGACAAAACTGCAGGTAGTCAAGGGGAAGATGATATTCTTTTTCAAATCGTTCCCAAGCTTGGCAGACTTTCACAAGCATACGGTAAATGGTGTAATTTGATTTTGTGTTGGGAAGTTTGGCTTTAGGGGAAGCCAAAGTAAAAACCAAAACTTTTTTCTTTTCAGAAGGGTTAAATATACCATTTTCTTGATATTGTTGTATTTTTTGTTTTAGGATCGGCTCACTTTGTGTTTGGTTATCCTGCTCGATGTAATAATCCGCATAGTTTGTGGAGAGTAACCCATCCGCTCTGGGCGGCTGTGAGTCTTTATAATTACAATTTCTGTTCAGCGGTTCTTCTACTCGCCACCTAGAAGGGAGGGTAGTAGGATAAGACAGAAACGAACAATAGAAATCGTTTGCCAGTATGCGATGCATAATTTGCTGACTGCCCAAAGGCGGTCTTCGTTCCCAGTTTATATCAAGTCTTTTTAGCGCATCTTCCGGAAGCATTTCCTTTAAGAAGGTATTTCCCTTTTGCGTAAGTGTAAAATAATACAGATTATTGTGATTAGGTATGGTTTTTTTGACTACGAGTTCCTTTTTTGCCAATCGGTTTAAAGCGAGGCGTGTCGATACCAGTGTTTCACCATGTAATCCGATTAAATGTAACTGTGAAATTGTAATTGTATTAAGTTGTGCCAAGATTAGTAAGTCAAAATCCTGTTTTTTCAAAAAAAATAGCCCCGGATTACACCCGAGGCTAGAAATAAATTCGTTTATTTGCATTTTGTAGCTCCTTTCGCCTAAATAATTTATGAAAAGCATAAAAACACCTGCTGCCAGGAATTTGTCTTTTGGCTGTTCCGAAAGGATGTCGCACTAAATATGATAAAAGGATAGCATGATTGCGAGGAAATATCAAGAATGAGAAGAAAATCAAAAACGAGTGTGTCGGATAAACCGACATCACTCGTCATTCATTTTCGTAGAACTAGAACTTCTACGAAACACGGAAGTTCTTGCGATAAAACAAGGGATAATAATTAAATACCGACCCAACATTTGACCCCTTACCCTTAGCTAGCAAGTTGTGTCATTTTTTCAATTTGCATCCTCTTTATTTCTAACGAAGGATGCACATATTTTTTCATTGTAAAAGAAATGTCTGAATGCCCTAGTATTTCACTTAAAGATTTAAGGTCCATACCGGATTCAATACACCTTGTAGCAAACGTATGACGTAGTACATGGTAATTAAAAGCCTCCAATTTGCATTCTTTTAGCATTTTTTTGTAACGGTTTTCAAATGTCCTAGGATTCACGAACGAATCGCTCAAGGAAATAACGAATGGTGTTTGAGAAGCCCTTTTTAAGATTGATAAAACCGTAGTTAAATAAGGTGTTAATGGGATATCCCGAATAGATGCTTCAGTTTTCGGTGTTTCAATAATCATTTTATATTTTGTCTCTTCTGGCTCGTCGTTTCTTATTCTTGAAACTGTATGGCGCACATGCAAGACTCTTGCACGCAGGTCAATATCATTCCACCTCAATGCACATATCTCTCCAATGCGCAATCCAGCGTGCAAGGAAATGAGAACGCCCACTTTGGAATAATCCATATTCATTTTCAGATAATTTTCTAATTGTTGCTGTTTCTCTAGTGTTAATGCAAATGCTTTTGTCTTAGGAATAACCGGCTTATATATTTTTGTACGCAAAGGTTCACACAATTGTTCACTAGCAGCAAAACTTACTGACGAGTCAATAATTAGCGTCATTGTGCTTATATATGATTCTGACAAACCTCCTGTTTTATCTATCCGACCATTTTCTTTTTTGGCGAGTAAAAAAGAATTTATACGTGGTGCCGTGAGTTGCGACATTTTTACCCCTCCCAGTTCTGGAAGTATATGTGTTTCAATTACATTAAGGTATTTGCTTTCTGTTGCTCCTTTATTCTTTATTCGATTATTAGCTAACCACAAAGAAAGAATATCGCTAAATAACATATCCTTATTAACCACTTTGTTTTCGAAATTATATTTGACTTTTACTATATTCAGTTTTTCCTTTGCCTCCTTATAGGTTTTTCCGTAGACAGAGCCATACTTAATGTCGCCGTTCGGTTTTCTGCCTTTTTTATAACGACCTTCCCACCTCCCATCTTTTCTTTTGCGAATGTTTTCTCCTTTTCTTGCCATTTTCCTGCACTCCTTTCGTGGCTTTCTCGCATATCCTTCAGATTAGACCCTAAATGTGACCCCTTATAAAAGAAAGTAGACGCAAGTTGTTGGTAAAATTGCCCGTATTTCTTGTAAAGATTCCCCATTTATGTAAGCATTAACGAATTGACCTGTGTCGAAATTTGTGATAAAATGACAGAATAGTGATATTGTGTGCATTCGTAGAAGTTCTAGTTCTACGAAACATTTAGGAATCGAGAGGAAGCCGTAAGGCATATTTGTAACGCTAGGTAATAGCAACAGGAAGCTGAAAAGCAAATATTTGTAGCGAGGGGTAAAGAACATGATTATCAATCTTATAAAATCACGACAAATGTTTAGCCTTACATTGCCACATAAAGTCAAAGGGCAATATTGGGTGGCGGATGTTGATGATACGGGTTCGCCGAGAGAACTCATAAGTGTAGAGGCTGTAAAAGGTGAATGGGTGGTTAAAAGCAACAAGTTTGTTTCAATTCTTGATGCGGAAAATAAACCAGTCATTAACACTGTTTTAAAGCCTCAAAGTTTTTTTAATTTGAAAATTGCAGATTCAAATGAAAGAGTTATCCTTTTCTCTGAAAGTATAGATGAAAGCCGACAAACATTTAAAAAAGTAGTTATAAAAAATGCTGATGTGTTAAGTATTGGCAGAACTAATGATAATAATGTGTGTTTTGAAAATAAATTTGTTTCAAGTAGACATGCCAAATTGTCATATGATGGGCACTCATGGTCTATTCTTGATCAGGGAAGTACAAACGGCACATACGTTAATGGATACAAAGTGGATTCGAAAAATCTTCTTGCCGGGGACTATATTTATATAATGGGTCTCAGAATTGTGGTGGGGCACAATTTTATAGCTCTTAATAATCCGGATGGTTTATTAAAGATAAATGCGAAATGTCTTACGGAATATAAACCTCAAGTGGCAGACCAAACCATGGAAGCCGTAGAAATTCCAGACAAAGAATATTTCTTTCGCTCTCCTAGATTTCACAGAGAAATAGAGCACGCTGAAATAAAAATTGATCCACCGCCGCAAATTCAAAAAATGGAAACGGTACCATTGGCTCTTATGTTGGGTCCCTCATTAACAATGGGCATGACCTCTATAAGCACAGGCCTATTGTCTGTAAGCAATGTTATTTCGAACGGAGGAGAAATAACGCAGGCGTTGCCAACGTTGCTGATGTCTGTAAGTATGCTTCTTGGGACGGTACTATGGCCGATTTTAACAAAGAAATATGAAAAGCAACAGAAATTGAAAAATGAAAAAAAACGTCAAGAACGCTATCTTGCATATTTGGACCACGTGAGAGATGAGATTAAGCGCAAGTGCAAAGAACAAAGCGATATTTTGTCAGAAAATCTAGTGTCGCCTAAAGATTGTGCTGATCGCATTGCTGAAGAAAGTCCAAAGTTATGGGAACGCGTGAACGGACAGAGCGATTTCTTGAAACTACGTTTAGGATTAGGTGATTTGCCATTAGATGCAGATGTGAAATATCCAGAGAAGAAATTTTCTATGGAAGACGATAATTTGCAGGATGCGATGCTATCACTTGGAGCGGAGCCTAAACAATTACAAGAAGTACCAATAAGCGTATCCCTCGTGGATAATATTACGGCGGGTATTTATGGCTCATATTCATCCAGAATGAATCTGATTAAATCACTCGTTTTACAAATGATTGCACTGCATAGTTATGACGAATTAAAACTGATGTTAATTACTGATGAATCAGAAATAAGTGAGTGGAATTTTATTCGACCGATTCCACATTTCTGGAGCGATGATAAAAACATTAGATTTTTCGCAACGGATATCGACGAGATAAAGGAATTGTCAGCTTACATCGAGAAAAATATTGCAGGACGTAATGACGGCTCTAATCAAGAGTACTTCAATTTTACGCCGTATTATGTGATTATTTGTACTAATAAAAAATTAAGCGAAAAGTGTGAGGCATTGCAGCAATTATTAAAATACAAAAACAATGCGGGATTTAGCGTTATTTTTGTTGCTTCGGAGTTGAAGGATCTTCCAAAAGAAACAAAAACTGTTGTAGCGATAGAAGAAGATAAAGCCAGAATGTTTGATCGTGATGATACTACTGGAAAAGGCATCTCTTTTATTACTGACAAAATAAATGAAGCGGCGTTAGAAACATTAGCAGGAGATATAGCCAATATAGAATTGGATATGGGAAGTCAGAGATATTCCTTGCCGTCTATGCTTACTTTCCTCGAAATGTTTAATGTCAGCAAGATTGATCATTTAAATTCTTTAACGCGATGGAAAGAAAACAATCCGACAATTACTTTGCAAACACCAATTGGTGTTGATGCATACGGCGAATCATTTGCGCTGGATTTACATGAAAAGTATCATGGGCCGCATGGTTTGGTTGCGGGTATGACAGGTTCGGGTAAATCGGAATTTATTATCACTTATATTTTATCGCTTGCAGTTAATTATCATCCGGATGAAGTGTCGTTTATTCTAATTGACTATAAAGGCGGTGGATTGACGGGTGCATTTGAGGATACTGACCGTGGAGTAAAACTTCCACATCTGGCAGGCACAATTACAAACCTAGATGGAGCAGCTGTAAAACGTTCGTTGATTTCAATTCAAAGTGAATTGCGTCGTAGGCAAGCTATCTTCAATGAGGCTAGAAAAATCGCCAATGAAGGAACTATGGATATTTATAAATATCAACAGCTTTATAGAGATAAAGTTGTTAGTGACCCGGTTCCACATCTGTTCATTATATCGGATGAGTTTGCAGAACTTAAAACGCAGCAACCTGAATTTATGGAACAATTAATCAGCGCGGCTCGTATTGGTCGAAGCCTAGGGGTACATTTAATTCTCGCAACACAAAAACCAAGCGGTGTTGTTGATGATCAAATTTGGAGTAATAGCAAATTTAGAGTATGTCTGAAAGTTCAGGAAAAAGCAGACAGTCAGGACATGATTAAATGTCCTGACGCGGCGGAATTGTCACAAACAGGAAGATTTTATTTGCAAGTAGGATTTAATGAACTGTTTGCACTTGGACAGTCTGCATGGTGTGGTGCGGAATATGTACCGACAGAGACTGTGGAAAAGTCGGTGGACTCTAGCATACAGGTGGTAGACAATCTTGGGCGAGTTCTTATGAATGTAAAACCGAATAAAAAGAAAAGTACAGGTGGAAGCAAAACCAAGCAAATTGTTGCAATTGTAAAATATCTGTCTGATTTGGCAACAGAAGAAAAAATTACAGTTAGACCACTCTGGCTGGAACCAATTCCTGAACGTATTTTTGTAGATTGTTTAGAACAAAAATATTCGCAAAAATCACATGGAACCGTTTTAAATCCAGTGGTTGGTGAGTATGATGATCCATTTAATCAGAAACAGGGCGTACTTACAATTCCGTTTTCTACTGAAGGCAACTGTTTAATTTACGGTGCATCAGGAAACGGAAAGACAACAATGCTAACAACAATTTCCTATTCATTATTAAAGAATCATACTGCGGATGAATTAAACCTATATATTATGGATTTTGGTTCGGAAACATTGAAAATGTTCGAGAAAGCTCCGCAAGTTGGTGGAGTAATGGTTTCTTCAGATGAAGAAAAGATTATTAATTTCTTGAAAATGCTTCAAAAGGAAATTGATAAGCGAAAGAATCTGTTCTCTGAATATGGCGGCGATTATGCAAGCTATATCAAGAATAGTGGCAAGAAAATTCCAAATATTGTAGTACTGCTTAATAACTATTCTGGATTTGCTGAACAATTTGAAGAGTTACAAGATGTTGTAACTTTATTGACAAGAGATGGTGTGAAATACGGAATTTATTTTGCAGTAACAGCAGGAACGACAAATGCTGTTAGATACAAGACACAGCAGAATTTTAAAACTATGCTTACTATGCAGTTAAATGATGCAACAGATTATTCGATTGTAGTCGGAAAAACAGATGGTCTAATTCCAACAAAATGCAAGGGCCGCGGATTGATTGCATTGGATAGGGTATATGAATTCCAGACAGCATACTGTATTGATGCAAGCGATATGCAAGAATATATCCGAAATTTCTGTAACGATTTGCGAGAAGGAGCAAGTAGTTTTGCGCGTCCTGTACCTATATTACCAAGCATTGTTAAGTATGACCATGTCGAAGCAAGCATCAAGGGCTTTGAAAGTGTACCAGTGGGTATTGGCAAGAAAAACTTGAATGTTTCCACGGTTAATATTGCAAATAAAGTTGTGTATCCGGTTGTGGCTCAAGAGATTATAGACACTGCTCCTTTTGCAGAAGAATTCATAAGAGTATTATCAGCAATTAGTACTGTAACTGTAATTGATTCTGAAAAGTTACTTTCTGATTTAGATACAAGTACATGTTCGCTAATCAAAGGAGATTATGAAGCGGTGGTTCGTGGTCTTTTTGATGATATGGTAGAAAGAAATAACACCTATAAAGATGCACAAATGGATATTTCTGTGCTTCAGCAATATGATGAGAAAGCATACGTCATAGTAGGAATTAAGAAATTGCTAGATCAATTAACAGCTGACGGACGTGAAAAATTATGTACGTTGATAGAAAAAGCAGAAAGTATTTACAAGATACACTTTGTGATTATTGATTCACTGGCACAATTTAATAACTATAATTACGAGCCGTGGTTCAAGCGTCATGTGGCAGGCACTGATGGTTTGTGGGTAGGAGATGGTGTTGCAGATCAATATTTGCTTAAGGTGAGTAAAGTAACTAGTGATTTATATGAAGAAATAGGCAATGAATACGGACATAACATTATCAGAAATCGCCCGACTCTCATAAAACTGCTTTCTTCGAGAAAAGAGGAGGTTGAGTAATATGGATAAAGTGTTAGTAGAAATATTTGTTCCAGTATTAGAACGAACATTTGATGTTTTCATTCCACTACATTCTCCTATGCATGAAGTACTCGGCCTTGTCAAAAAGGCAATTAAGGAAATGTCAGATGGTAGATTTAATGCAGATGAGAACACGGCAATCTGTCATCGGGAAGATGGAACAATTATAAATATTAACCTATCAGTTTACGAGCTTGAAATTAAAAACGGCTCAAAACTGATGTTAATATAAAAAACAAAGGAGGTCATTATTATGGCAAGAACAATTCAGGTAACACCTGAACAGTTGGAGTCCGCAGCAGGAAGAATCGAAGGTTTAGCAGCTGATTACAAGGCACAGTATGATGCTCTTTACAATGAAACTAATGCAATGGCTTCAACATGGAACGGTAAAGACAACACAGCATTTGTAGAACAAATTGCAGGTTTCAAGGATGATTTCGCAAAAATGCATACACTAATGCTTAATTATGCGGGATTTCTTCGAGACAGTGCTAAAGCTTACCGCCAGACGCAAGATAGCGTGGTAACAGAAGCGCGTAAATTAATTAACTAAGGAGGAATAGAAAATGGCAGACGGAATTCAAATTTCTACCCAGGTATTGATTGATACTGCTGAAAAAGTTCGTAATATTAATAGCACAATGGACTCTAAACTCGCAGATATTAACAAAAATATGAATGATCTTGAAGCAACTTGGAAGAGCGATGCAGCTAATGACATTAGATCTGCAATGAACGCTTTAAAACCTCGTTTTGAGGAGTATAAAAATGTAGTAGAATCTTATGCTAAATTTTTAGTAAATACAGCACAAAGTTACGAATCTACAGAAGGTGCTATTCAAAATAGTGCAAGTGCATTTAAATAAATGCCAAATTACCTGCAGGTGTGTGCTGTTTTGCATTCACCTGCCTGAATTTGAAACGAACAGGTTTAATTCCTGAAAAAATATATAATTTCGAGGGGGAAAAACAGTGATGAAAAGAATACTTTCAATAGTACTAGTTATTATAACACTGCTTACTTCAACTGTGACATTAGGAGGCTGTACCACAGAAGGTAAAAATACATTAACAATAGGTCAATGGCTTGGAATGGTTAATTATGCTTTTGGAATGGAGAGCTATGCGCAGGAAGAACCATATATATCTTCAGTTGATGCTAGTAATGAATATTTTAATACTATTCAAATTGCTGCCGAATGGGATGTTATTGATACAAACAAAACGATTAACCCAGAAGATAAGTTACTGTGGAAAGATGCTATTATAACCCTCGTTAACGTTGGAAATTTCACAAAACACGATGCAAGTGATAATGAGAAAATTCAATATGCGATAGATAATTTTGATAAAACAATAAGAAAATATTGGATGAATAGATGTATTGATGTGGCAACAGCGACCAATTTGCTTGTTGAGGCTCAAGAGCAATGGGCAAATCGTACATACGAAGAAACCATCGAAGAGATTGCTTATACAGAAGGCGTTATTGAACTTACCAGCAACGATGCCAGTTATTGCGAATTTACTGCAAACGATACCATATTAATGCCAAAGGAAGCAGCCGACAAATTGAAAGCAGGGGATATTTTCGTTCTTCCAAATGAAGGCGATTGTTCTACACCTAAAGCTTATAAAGTAGAAGATATTAAAATTGACAATGGTGTTGTAGAAGTAGTAACGGATGATGAATTAGAACTCGGCGATTTCGTAGATGAATTGTATATACAAGACACTTTTTCGCCAGATTTAACTAAGGCAGAGTTTTATGATGGAAATGGCAATTTGCTGCAAGGAGGGAATAATATTGTTCCACAATCAAATAGTAGAACAGATGAGTATACCATTACAAATTTGACGTACAATGGTTTGAACGCGCCAAAAGCCACAAAACTTGTGTCCAAAACGTCTTTTGAGTTTGAAGTAGATGGATGCAAGGTTGAATTAACCATAAAATCTGATGGGTTGTCGGCAAAAATTGAAATGCCATTTGAAGATAAAAAGACTAAAGGGTATTACGAAGTCGAAGTCAGCAACTTTGAGGTAACCAACAAAATCGATTATAGTTGGTTTACTTTACACTCTGCGGAATTGAAAGTCGATTATGAAACAAAAAATACTATAGGCGTAAAGAAAACCTATAAGGAAGAAAAAGCAGTGTACGCTCCAAAATGGTCAAACGGAAATGGAAAGTTTTTGACAAATTTGAAAAATTCTGTTTGGAAAAACGCATCATCTGAAAAACTTGGCGCAAAAACAATAAAAATTGGGAGTATAAAAGTTGCTTCTGTTGGAGTTGCTTCTTTTTCAGTTGATGTATATGCCAAGTTAAAAGTAGATGGAAGCATTGAAATATCTTGTACAGAAGTGGGATGCAAAGGTATTGAATATAAAAAAGGAACATGCAGAGTAATTAATACCTCTGACAAAGACACTGACTTAAAATTCAAGTGCAAAGCCGAAGGCACTGTATCTGTAGTACCAACTGTAAATGCGTTTGGTTATGCGATTATAGGACTTAAGGCAGAGACCGGTCTTGGTGCAGAAGCTTCTCTCACATTCCATTTAGCAGATGCTGGTAATCATCTTTTACAAGAAACGGAGGCGGGCGATTTGCCACCCGAGGTTGTTGAGGCAATGGATGTGACAGGTTTAACTGCTGATGCTGAAGAAATAAAAAAATTAGCTGAAGAACAGGGTGGAACTTTTGAATATGAGACTAGCACTATAGATTTACATATTGATACCTGTATTGATATTAATGTTTACTTCATTTTACGTGTCGGCATAGAAGAAGAAACATTGGCGGGAAAACTGTTGAAAGGCACAAAAATCAAAGTGACTTGGGAAATTTTCGGAAGTAAAAATGCAAAAATTTGCAATCTTCACATAGAAAACTTTGATTTTATTACAGCTTTCAGTAATATTGCATTTTTTACCGATAAGAATCAATGCACTCTCAAATATAAACCTTTTGACGATGTGAAGGAAGAAGAAACAAAGGATGAAACAATAACAAATGATACTAACGGTATTGAAGTAGGCGAAGTATTGGTTATATCTGATTTAAAGCTTATCATTCAAGCTGGCTCTAGCAAAACTATTAGAGTTCTTCAACTTCCAGAAGGATACGAATTAAAAGATGTTGTGTGTGAATCATCTAATTCTAAAATTGCATCTGTCGATAAAAATGGTGTTATAACGGCAGGAGAAGAAGGTTCCACCACAATCATAGTTAAAACCAAAGATGGTAAATATTCCTGTGCTTGTTCTGTTACTGTAATAAGTGAACAAGACAAAGAATTTACGCCATTAGCATATTTTGTAAAAGTATATAAGTATGAGGGAGTTAATGCGGTATGATACTAGAATTTAATCAAATAGATAGACAACCCAACCCTTTGTTTGAAGGCAGAATCGGTCATGAAGTGATAATCAGTGGCAAAGGAGCAACACAATCAAATTTAGGGTATGTTGTGTATCAGAATAAGAAAATTGAGATTTCAGGCCAACCACACAGAGAAAAATTTGACGGAAAAACAGCAACGCAAGTAACGGATTTACTCTGTGAAGGAAAACGTGTTGGGTATATATATCCTGATTTGGTAGAAAAGAAAAAGATACTTTTTATTTCTTTTGGATATGATTACTTCAACTACCATTTCGCGGGAACAGATTATACAGTGTACGAGGTAGGACTCGGAGCAAATCAGCATTATATTTGTGTTTATAAAGGAAATGAAACAATAGCAATTATAAAAAAAGAAGATACAAAAATTAATTATTGCGACAAATATACCATATATACACTTGACCAAGGAGAATTGCTTTCTATGGCAGTTTTAACATTGTATTTTGACTGCATTCGGTATCCGGATCACGGAGAAATAATGGACGAGTCCTATATGGACGACTCATTTTTAACAACACAAAAAGAATTAAATGACAAATATGACCCACTATTCATTGAAAAAGTGAAGAAAAATGATGGGATTCTAGAATAGTTGCACTGATTCTATGTTCAAAGCATAGAGGATAGAGCAATACATAGAGTGTGAAAGGTAGAAATTGCCTATGAATAAAATTAAAGTTGTGAGTAAATTGGGACTTTCCCAACTCATATTAAAAAGTCTCAAAGGACAACAGATTAACGAAAATGAAGTATATGCTATTAATTCAAATAAAGTGGCAGGACTACTTCACTTGGATGTGGTTCAAAAAGGTACTTCCTTTAAATTGATATATAATATAACTGGTTTTATTACATTAAAGGATTATCTAACTACGCCTTTAAATAAAGAAAGATTTGCAATGATTTTGCAAAATATCCTTTCTAATTTGCAATCAATGGAGCAAGCTTTTTTTAATCAACAATATTTACTAATGGACTTTAATCGTGTCATGGTCAATCCTGCGACACAGCATATTTATTTTATATACGTCCCTATCCAATATTTTGAAAGTGGAACTTCCTTAAGAGATTTTCTTTTAAATATTATACAACACGCAACGTTTGCACCGGGGGAAGACACAAATTATGTAAAAGATTATATAACCATTTTAAATAATGGAATTAATTTTTCTGTTTTTGATTTGGAAGAGTATATTAATAATTTGTTAGGTCAGAAATCAAAATCGCAACGGAGTATTGAATGTCCGCAGTGCCATACAAGATTAGATAAAGGTACAAATTATTGTCCTGCTTGTGGAGCCAAGGTTACTGGGAATACAGGATCTACAGGGAAAGGCGTATATGACCCTTTGAAAGATACGGATGTAGATAAAGACAGCGAGATTGAAATTGAATGGAATGATCGAAAAGATAACACACAAGGTTTAAGTGACGGTACAACAGTTCTTGGGGTGACTTCAGGAGGAACAACGGTTTTAGGTTCAGAGGAATTGTATAAACCACATTATCCTTATTTGATAAGAGAAAAAAATGGTGAAAAAATTTCAGTTGACAAGCCTTCGTTCCGTATAGGCAAGGAAAAGAAATTTTGCGACTATTTTGTTGCAGATAATAATGCGGTGAGTAGAAGTCACGCAGACATTATTACTCGTGAAAAAAGGTATTATATTATCGATTTGAATTCTACAAATAAAACATATGTAGATAACAGAGTTATACCAGTTGAGATAGAGATGGAAATTTTTTCTGGAGCAAAAGTGAAACTGGCTAACGAAGAATTTGTATTTTATATCGATTAACAGAGGTGAAAAAATGAATTATCTTATAGCATTACATACAGATGTCGGTATTCAAAAGGAAACAAATCAGGATAGTATGTGCATAAAACAAGCTCAAACAGATAAGGGTGTTATAGTTTTAGCTATGGTTTGTGACGGCATGGGAGGTCTTGAAAAAGGAGAAGTGGCAAGCGCAACTATAATTAAGGCATTTTCTAGATGGTTTGAACAGGAATTGCCAATACACTTAGCCATGAGAGACTATGAGAACGAAGTAAGATACAGATGGGAACGAATGATAAAAGAACAAAATCAGATTATTAGCGAATATGGAAGAACTAGACATATCCAATTGGGCTCGACAATTACTGCAATGCTAATATATGAGGACGGAAATTATCTGATAGGCCATGTGGGTGATACAAGAGCCTACAAAATTACAGAAGCAAATGTCGAAATATTAACGACAGATCAAACGGTTGTAGCAAAAGAAGTACGTCAAGGAAGATTAACTAAAGAACAAGCGGAAAACGATCCGCGACGAAATGTTCTTTTACAATGTATTGGCGCATCTAGAATTGTGGAACCTGATTTTGTTAGTGGAAGAGTAGAAAAAGATGAGTGCTATATGCTTTGTTCAGATGGTTTTAGGCATGTTATTTCATCTGAAGAAATCATGGCTGCATTTGCTCCATCTAATAACGCGGAAGAGGCAGCGATGCACGAGAATATTATAAGGCTCGTTGACTTGAATAAAGAAAGAGGAGAAACGGACAATATTTCCGCAATTCTCATAAAAATATTATAGGCGGTGAACGGTTTTGGCAGTTGTAGGACAAACGATTGATGACAAATATGAAATATTAAAATTAATTGGTCAGGGTGGTATGTCGAAGGTTTATCTGGCGATGGATAAACGTTTGAATAAGCAATGGGCAATTAAAGAAATTGAAAAAAGAGCAAAGGATAAAAACAACGAAATTGTAATTCAAAGTGCTATTGCTGAGGCAAATTTGATTAAGCAATTAGATCATCCGGCAATTGTTCGTATAGTCGATATTATTGATAACGGAGATGTTATATACATTATAGAGGACTATATTGAAGGTGAAACGTTAAGTACTATCTTAGAAAATAATGGTGCACAACCACAGGAGTTAGTAATCGAATGGGCTATGCAGATATGTGAAGCATTAGAGTATCTACATACAAGAAAACCTCCAA
Source organism: Faecalimonas sp. (assembly GCA_045654105.1). Lineage (GTDB taxonomy): Bacteria > Bacillota > Clostridia > Lachnospirales > Lachnospiraceae > Faecalimonas. Next base: position 29,112 of record JAZOMR010000023.1, read on the forward strand.
TTATTTATCGCGACATGAAACCGGCCAATGTCATGTTAAAACCAGATGGCAACATTAAGGTTATTGATTTTGGTATTGCTCGTGAATATAAAGATCAAAGCCTAGCAGATACAGTAAGTTTGGGAACCAAAGGATATGCTGCACCGGAACAGTTTGGTGGAAAAGGACAAACCGACGCCAGAACGGATATTTATTGTTTGGGTGTCACTTTGTACCATTTGCTTACCGGGCAAAATCCTTGCGAGCCTCCGTATGAAATATATCCAATTAGACATTGGAACCCGCAATTATCAGCAGGTCTTGAGGCAATTATTCAAAAGTGTACACAATTAAATCCAGACGATAGATATCAGTCTTGTGCAGAATTGTTATATGCGTTACATCATTACGAAGAGTATGGAGCGGCTTACCGTGCAAGACAGAAGAGAAAGTTAAATACGTTTATTATAACGGCGGCAGCTTCTGTATTTTTCCTTTTTGTTGGAATATTAGGGCTGGCAATGCGAACCGCAACAAATAATGCTGACTATAAAACCTACATTGCACAAGGAGAAAAAGCAAGTACAAGCGAAGAAAAAATTGATTTGTTTTCTCAAGCAATTGCCATAAAACCGGATTCAATTGAGGCGTATACGAAAGTAATAGATGCTATGGAACAAGATGCAGTGTTCACTTCGGGAAATCAAGATGAAACAGCAGATTCTTCAGAGGAAAAGATATTAATGAATTTGATAAATCCTAATTTAGATGTTTTGAAGGAAATGCCTGAGTATTCTGATTTGGCATTTAGGATTGGTGAGTTGTATTGGTATTACTATGATTATGGAAAAACAGCGGAAAGTGATAATCAAACAACACGTATCAAATCAGCTATTCAGTGGTTTGAAGATGTGGGAAAAGACAGTGGTGATTATTCTATTGCGAATCTTTATAGTAAAATTGGAGAATTCACTCGAGACATCACCATAAAGGTTGAAAAGGCAGATGATTCTGGATTGTATGCACCTTATTGGGAAAAGATTAAAACTCTTTGTAAAAACCTATCTGGTGATGAAAATGAACTTTTTGTTTTTGAAACATATCGACTCGCATTGTATTCTATTGAGAATTATAGTCGTAAATTTAATGCAGATAACGTAAGCAAAGAAGACATTATGGAGATATACGACATGATATACAATTCGTTATCCAAGAGTAGTAGTGATGCGGACTATATACAAGCTTCTTCAGATAAAACAGTTGCAATTAAAGCCAATTTATTGGAACGTTTCGGTTTAATGGAAGAAAATGGTGTCGTAAAGCAGATAGAGAAACAATCCGGAAAAGAAGTTACCAATTCCGTTCTTTCTGCTATTGAGAATGCGTATAGAGAGTAGGTGAGACAGATGAGTGCAACGGCATGGATGATTATAGCAATAGTTGGGTTTTCGCTAGCAGGTATTGCATTTATTGTCGCAATATTTATGTTCATCAAAATGAATATTCCAGCAATTATAGGGGACTTATCTGGAAAAACAGTTGCTCGAGAAATAAAGGCGATGCGTGAGGCAAATGTGTTAAGTGGTGACAAGCGATTTCGTCCTAGCAAAATTAATTTAGAGCGAGGTACATTAACTGAAAAAGTGGATCAGAAAGCGTTAGATGCAGAAGCTTTAAAGAAAGCACATGCTTCCAAGCGCCTGGATAGAACAACAGGTGAATTAAGTGGAAATTTAGTTTCAAAAAAAGGTGGCACAGTTGGACTAGCAACAGGATATGTTGATGAGTCACAGCTTGGTGGTTCGCCGACTGAAGCGTTGAGTACCGCAACGGAAGTGTTGAGTGATAATGCAACAGAAGTTTTATCTGATAATTCTACCGAGGTATTAACACCGAATGTAACAGAGGTATTGACTGATGGAGCAACAGAAATTCTGAATTCAAGTGACACAGAAGTTTTGTCAGAAGAAACTTCGGTTTTATTCGGCGGAACAACGGTATTATCTCAAACAGAAGAACTGGAAAAAACGGAGGTTACACCAGTATCTTTTGCTATTATTGAAAGCAAGATAGTAATTCACTCAGATGAGGTAATCTAATGGAGTAAGTCTAAGGAAATACATATCAATCAGTTTAGTAGTTTTAGCAATCAGAATACATTGTATTCTAATTGGAAAAAACTATAGATATAAAAAATTGCTAGAAAGAAAGGTAGAGAGTAACAATGACTAAACAAAGAAAATCAAAAATCTTAGCAGGTTTTCTGGCGGTATTAATGGTTGTAAGTATGATACCAACAAATATATTTGCAACTGTATTTGCGGCTGGAATTAACAGCTATGAGGTCCGTTTAACGGATGGAACAGATGTGTTGGATTTAGATGATGTGTTAATCACTTTGACCAGCAAGGAAAATGAAACAAAGACAATGAGTATTAATACAATCGATGGTATTGCAACTTTTGAAAACTTTGTAGAGGAAGAGGCTACTTATACTCTTGCAGTGGCAACAACATTGGGATACGAAGATGTTGCAGAGTCTGAAGTTACAATTGCAACGGACGAAACTTCTAGAGACGTTGTCATGGCACCAATAGAAAAAGTAACAGTTTCTGGTATCATTACAGATGAAAATGGCAATGTTTATGAAGGTGCAAAAGTATCTGTATCTGGTTACATTGCTGCAGAAGTTACAAGTAATGATAAAGGAGAATATTCTTTTGAAACCTATAAAGGAAAAGAAAATGCTATCTCTGTAACTGCAAAAGAAGACAAATATACAGTCTTGGCAGACAAAATGACTGCAAACGAAAATCAAACGAAGAACTATCAGATGTCTATAAAGTCTTTTGATATAAAGACCAACGCTGATACAGTAGCAAATGGCACTATTACATCAACAATAAATGGCGTTCTTTATGGAGAAGATAGAGAGGTTGTTGCTACTGCAAACGAAGGATATCGAATTAAAGAACTTAAAGTGAATGGTGTGGCTGTGGGCGCAGCTAAAGACCAAACTGCTTATACATATGCGATTACTGATATTAAAGAAACATATGACGTATCTGTAGAGTTTTATGTGGCTACCTATACAGTGTCTTTTGACGTAAAAGCAAATGGAAAAGTATCTTATAATACTGACCAAGAGGCACTAGGAGGAAAAGTAACAGACGTTACCGTAAATGAGAATGGTAGCGTAGAGTTTGAAGCTATTGCTAACAGTGCGGATGGATATCACGTTGAAAAAGTAGTTATTGATAATAAAACGGTACTTGCGAATGGAACTAACGCAGATATTAAATACAAGGACAGAGTATCCTCTGATAAGATTAATGTTACAGTAAATGTCACTGTGGAATTTGCCCTGAATGAATATACAGTCAGATTGGAAAATGTGACAAATGGTACGGCCAGCTTAACAACGCTTCATGAAAGTGGCAATGAAAGTGTAGCACTAGAGCATGGTGAAAGCGTATTTTTCATAGCTACTCCAAAAGCAGGATACGAAATCGACACGGTTATACTTAATGATGGAATCAATGAAGTACCTATCGAGTATCAAGAAACAGCAAATGGATACGAAACAGCAAATGTTAATGGGACAGTGATAACATCAGACGCTACAATATCAATTACATTTGTTCCTAAGACTGTACTTCCAGAAGGCTCATATGAAATCGCTTTGCCGACGGAATCAAATGTTGTTGACGGTGTTACTTATGTTGCAAATGGTGCTGAGATGACATTTAAAGCAACTGGCGACTATCAAAGAGTAAGAATTAATGGAGAACTTAAATACTCTGGAAGTTCAGTTTCATTAACAGTTGGGGAAAATAGTGATGTTAAAAAAATCACTAGCATTGAAGTGTCCAAGAAAAAAGTTGGTGGCTGGTCTGAAAAACAAATTTTAAATATAACTTATGATGGAACAAAACCTACTACTTCAGAAATTCAAAATTCTGGTTCGTGGTTTAAGGAAGCAACAACTTATTCTTTTACAGCATCAGACGCCAATTCTGGTGTAAGGGAAGTAAAATATGCTTCAGTAAACGATATTTCTGCAGCTTCTGTCATTACTGCTAATGAAGGAAGATATAGTTTTGAAGTGAACAAAGAGTTCGATGGACCATATTATATATGGGTAGTAGATTATTGTGGTAACACATATGCAACAACCGCAAATGTTAAAATCGATTTAAAAGATCCTGTAATAACCGATTATAGTTTTAGTACTGAGAAAAATAGTGTTGTTCAAAATATTATTAATTTCTTGTCTTTTGGAACACTTTGCAATGAAGAAATCTATGTGACTGTTACAGCTTCTGACGAAGATATCTCTTCAGGATTAAAAGAAATTACATTATATTGTGCGGGTAATAAGTACGAGACACAAGAAGTATCTGGAAATTCAGCGACGTTCAAATTAATAAAAGAAGAATTTGCTGAAGGAAAAGCTATCAGTGCAATCGTTTCAGATATTTCTGGAAGAACATCGGAGGAAAAATCTCCTGCTGATTTGGGATTAGAGAGCGATGTGGTACAAATCACAGACGGAAACTTAGACGCAAGCATTACTGTTGATGATGGATTGTATCCACAAAGTGGTAAAAATTGGTTTAATGGAAATACAGATTTTAATGTAGTTGTTACAGATAATGTCGTTGGTATTAGAAGTGTTTCAATTAAACTAAATGGTAAATCTATTTTGACAGATAGTAATAACAAGGCAGTTGACCAGGATTTCAAGAAGAACAAGACGAATAGTGAATCGTTTGTTATTAATACTGGATTAAATGCGAAAGACGGAAAAAATGTCATAGAAGTTACTGTTAAAAACAATGTTGGTAAAACAAAAACGGAAACAAAAGAAATATACATTGATACAACATTACCAGATATCATTCATTATGAGATTACTACAGTAAATGATAAACCACTTGACAAAGTACTTAATTTCTTGACATTTGGTATTTTCTTTAATGAACAAGTAAAAATTACCGTTACAGCTGATGACAAAAATGCTTCGGCGGGCGTTAAGGAAATAACGCTTTTCCTGAATAACCAAGAGTATGAAACAAAAATGGTTGATGCAGAAAACAAAGCGACATTTACTGTAAAAGCAAGTGTTCTTGCGGAGAATGAAGTATATACTGCAGATATTAGTGCGAAAGCAACTGACTATGTGACAAATACGACAGCTAAAGCGGTAATGCCTACGACGGATAATTCTGATGGAATTAAAAATAGTGGATTAATGCTCGAAAAAGTGAAGCCTACAATAGTAGTAGATTTCGCTGACGCAGTATCAGATAGAAATGGGGCAACAAAAGATGAAAACCTTTGGTATGCCGGAGATGTAGAGTTTACTGTGACTGCTGGAGATGTAGATTCAGGAATTCGCAACACTACAATTTCTATTAATGATAAAGAACTTATAAATATCAATTATTATGACGACGTAAATGTAGACAAGGAAACACACAATGAAGTTTATAAAGTAACAACTGCAGATGCAGATGTTGCCGCAGATGGTTCCTACACGATTAAAGTGTCAGTTACGGATAACGCAGGTAATGTAAACAACACATATAGTCAAACGATTTATAAGGATGTAGAGGACCCATATATTACCGGATTTGATTTTGTACCTGAAAAATATGTGGAAGGCAAGGAAGACACTGCATCGGTGCAGGTTACAGATTATGGATTCTACTTCAAGGAAGACACAAACGTAGTTATTTCTTCTAGTGATAAAGCTCCATCTGCAGGCATTAAGTCTATTACATACTATACTGTAGATTATACAAATAATGTCAATGGCGTAGCTAGCCCACAAGTAACTGAATTGGTTAACAAAGATGGCCAGATTACAATTACTGTTCCTGCAAACTTTAAGGGCCAAATATATGCAAAAGCAACAGACAACGTAAATAACGTTACAGATTCATTTGTAAATCCAAATAGTGCAATTGTAGAAAGTGAAGAAAAGCATAAGGAAGAGGATCATATTACATTTGAAAAGGCAGAAACAAACTATACAATAGATAATGCTGAAGGAAATTCGGAACTTTATGAAAATAGTATTGATGAACTTTATGCAAATGATGTAGATGTTAAACTCACTGTAACTGACACATATTCAGGCATACGAGAAATCGAGTGGTCTGTAGTCGCACAGTATGATAAAGAAAACGATCAATCTGGAACAGTGACCATAAAAAATGACAAGAGTTTCGAGGAAATCGTGAAAGGTGCAGCAGAAAAAGATAACCCTTGGGAGGCATCTAATTCAGAGGTGAATCTTGTTACAGAAATGCAAAAGACAATTACTGTCAAGAATAATAGTAACGACATTGTTGTCAAGGTAAAAATGACTGACCGTGCAGGTAATACTTCTGAAGAACAAATTAAATTTAGTATCGACAAGAAGGCGCCTGAAATTACAATTGTGTATGGAGAAGATGAAGTACATGATGAAACATATACGGATTTCTTTAATACAAAACGTACGGCAACCATTACTATAAAGGAAAGAAACTTCCGTGCATCGGATGTAGTCTTTGCAATCACAAATACAGACAAGACCATCCCAACAGTCGATCTTAAAAAAGATGCAACATGGACTACCACTGAAGATGCAGAAAACCCAGATGAAACAATTCATGTGGCAACTGTACCGTACACAGTAGATGGGGATTATACATTTGACATGTCATACAAAGACAATGCGGAAAATCCAGCTAATGTAATCGAACAACACAAGTTCACAATTGATATGACAAAGCCGGCTGTAACAGTAGTATACGATAATAATTCAGCACAAAACGGCAATTATTATAAAGCAGATCGAACTGCAACTATTACGATTAAAGAACATAATTTTGATGCAGAAAGAGTAAAGGTAGTAGGCGTAGCAACAGATAATGGCAATGCAACCACTTTCCCAACCACAAGTGCATGGAAAGATAATGGTGATGACACTCATACAGCTACGATTGCTTATACAGCGGATTCTAAATATACGTTTGACATTGAGTTCCATGACAAAGCGAATAACAGTATTGATGATTATGTTGCCGAAGAATTTTATGTGGATAAAACAGCTCCGAACTTATCTATCTCAGGTGTTGCTGATAAGTCTGCTAATAATGGGGATATTATACCGGTTATTACTTATTCGGATACAAACTTTAATAAGGACGCAGTAACAATCGAATTGTCAGGTGTGAATAATGGGAAAGTAGATTATAAAGGCGCTTATGCAGACATAACAAATGGTCAGACATATACTTATGAAAACTTTGAAAAGGTACAGAAAGTTGATGATATTTACACTTTGTCAGCAAAATTAACTGATAAAGCTGGAAATGAAACAACTATGCAAATTACTTTCTCAGCAAACCGATTCGGCTCCGTTTATAACCTAAACGACGTGAAAGATATTATAACAAAATATCTGCAAACAGAGCAGGATATTGTGTTCACTGAAACAAACGTAGACTCACTAGAGAGAGAAGGCATTGTATTAAAGCTTACAAAGAACGGAACTCCAACCACCTTGGTAGAAGGAACAGACTACACTGTCGATGTGTCAGGCGGAAATGGCCAATGGAGTGTATACAAATATACTGTTAAAAAATCATTATTTAAAGATGATGGAAGATATAGCATCTCAATCTATTCAAAAGATGCAGCGGGTAATGTAAATGAGAACATTGATGAGTCAAAAGAGGCCGAAATCTCATTCGGTATTGACAAAACAGAACCAGTAGTCATTCCAATTGACTTAGAAAGTGGAAAACAGTATCCGGTAGAAGGAAAAGAAGTAACAATAGACATTAAAGATAACCTAGTACTTGAAAATGTAACGATTTATCTAAATGATAAAGAGATTGAGTATCAAGTAGAAGGCGAATCGTATACATTCTTCGTACCAGAATCAAATAGTGTACAAGATGTAAAAGTAGTTGCAGTTGATGCGGCAGGTAATACATATGAACTTAATGTAGAGGATTTCCTTGTATCTACAAACATATTTGTACGTTGGTACAATAATACACCACTTTTTGTCGGTTCTATTATTGGAGTTGTTCTTCTCGGAGTAGGTATTACAATTTTCGTTCTTTTTGGAAAGAAGAAAAAAGAGGAAGAATAGTTATTATAAAATAACACATATAGGTGAACGCTAATGTTCACCTATATGTAAAACTAGGAGGATAAACATATGTATCCAGAATTCATACCTATTTATATTGGTTTGGTAATAATAATAATTTTATTGATAGTCATTTTATGTTTGTTATTATCTAAGCGTTCATCAGACAACCTTACGTCGGCGCGTAGTAATTCAAACATTAATAACACTACTAGCACAACTGGTAGCATTGTGTTTTGCAAAAGTTGTGCAACACAATTTAATTCATCTGAGCGTTGTTGCCCAAAGTGTGGCACACCTAGATAGATTCACCTTGTTGAGGTCTTAGGACCTCAATGGGTTTTTAACGAAGAAAATAATCTCAATTTGAGTGAATATATAGGAAGGGCGAAGATAAATGAAAATTAAAAGGCAATTATCTCTGCTATTAACAACATTAATAATAATCATAGGAGTGTGTGGTTGTATGTCAACGAATGATACAAATAGAGCTGAGAAAATTAAAGATTTGGCATTGGATTATTTAAATGATAAATATGATGATACTTTCAAACCACAAGGATATTCAAATGGTGATTGGGCATACGAATATTCTTCAGTGAATTTCATGTCTGAAAAGTATGAAGATTCAGTTGAGGTGCAAGTCACAAAAAATGGAGATGACTACTTGTTTGAAGATGATTATTATAAATTAACGATGAAAGAAGATGCCGAAAAATATTTTAAAAAACTTGCCGAAAAAAACGGATGTGAGGTGGGAATCAAGGTTGACTTTTCAGGAACAGAAATGCCAACGGATTTGGATTCGAATTCGACTTTCACTGAGCTTACAGAAACGGGAAAATGTAATATAGAGGTATATTTTATCAGTTTATCAGTTTTGACAGATGATAGCATTGCAGCAGTCATGAATGATATTGCAAACGCACATATTATGGGTCACTTTAGATTTGTTCAAACAGATGACAGTAATTTATTAGCAGAATACAGTATCAGTGAGATTGTGGATGAAAAATCCGGTGCAATATTAAACAAGCAAAGTTATTCGATTAATAGAAACTATGAAATCATTCAGTAATAAAGTTTAGTGGGGTGTTAAAATGGCTCTTTCAAATGCACAACTGTTAATGCTAGACAATTTAATATATACAAAATATGTTTCAAATGGAAAGCAAGTGAAAGATATTATTCTCGATATAGAAAACAATGATTACCAAGTAAATGCTTGTGAAATGACTCCATCAGAATGGAAAGAATTAGTAGAAATGATTAAACAAGAACCTACGCTGATGGAATACACAGTTACTAATTATAAAAACGATAAAGAAACTGGTATGCGCGCGGCATGTTTTGTGGATAATGAAAGTAATCCAAGTGACGTAAATGTAGTCTTTCGGGGAACCAGCGGTGACTATGAATGGCATGACAATGGCGAGGGAGGTTATCTTACAGATACTAATCAGCAAAAAATGGCTGCAGAATATGTAAATAACTTACCCAAGGAATACGGAAACAATATGACAGTTACCGGACATTCAAAGGGAGGAAATAAAGCCCAGTATGTTACGATTGTTACAGATAGAATTGCTAAATGTGTTTCCTATGACGGGCAAGGATTTTCTGAGGAGTTTATAGAAAAGTACAAAGACGAGATAGCAAAAAAATCACAGAGTATTATCTCTATTTCTGCAAGCGAAGACTTTGTAAATTGCCTTTTATATCCAATTGCTGGAACGCGCATTTATATTGAGACCGAAGAACAAAGCAATTTTAAATATAATCATAAACCAAATATATTGTTTGATAAGAATGGTAATTTGAGACCTCAAACCGAACAGTCCGATTTATCTAAACTCATAAATGAATATACTACTTATATGATCTCTAATTTAGAAGAGCCTGAGAGAAGTATTACGGTTGATGGGTTAATTGCCTTGTTGGAAAAAGGTGAAGACAAAGAGAGTATTATACAGACTATATACGCCGGGGCAAATGCAATTACCCATTTGGATGATTTTGCATTTAGTTATCTTGGAGACAAATATGGATTTCCGGTTGAACTGGGTGCCACATATCTAGCTGCATTGGCATGCCCTGTTCTGTTTTTGGATGATTTAAGGGATTGTGGAAAAGACATGCTTGGTTCCGTCATTGAAGGAATGTGTGATTTTGCTGATGAAGTAAGAAGAAAGCTTGAGAAATACGGACAAAAAGCGGCGATGTATGGTAGAAAATTTGTTGATGCAGTTACTACATTTGCAAATAAAGCGAGAGATTGGTTTGGACGTACTTTTAATTCGGGGTATAGATATGCTTCGTCCAACAGTTATTTGTGTTTAGACACGGGTTCTTTGAGAGGATATGCTAACAGACTATATAGAGTAAATCAGCGAATTGTAAATTTAGACCGGAGATTGGACGGTTTGTATACAAAAGTAGGGCTCTTTGATTTGTGGGATTTATTACAAGCTGATGCATTAACTGGGTATAGTTGGCGCCTTAATCGTTGTATAAATTATTTGAACGATACTGCATACGAGTTTGAAGCTGTAGAACGTTCAATTTCATCGCAATTATAGGGGGTGACAAGATGGATGCTAATGCACAATATGAATTATATCTCATTAAAAGAGAATTACAGGGAATCATAAACGAGCTTAATGATATCGCTTACGGAGTCAATCGAGATTTTACAAATATCGGTGAGGAAAAGTGCGCAGACTGTATTCGTCGAGTTGCAGATAAGTATAGTTTTGTAAGACGAAAATTAGATAACATTGATACTAATAGGGTAACGGATGAATATGCAGCAGCTCATGGTGGCGGAGGCGGCGCTTTTTAAAAAAAGAAGGGAGGATATTGCATGGCAATAAAAATTAATACCGGAGCTGTAAGTACAGCAGCAACACAAATTGCAAAAATCAATCAAAATATTAATAATGATTTTTCTATGGTAGAGTCGGCAATGAACACTCTCAATCGCAGTTGGGATGGCGGCGCTTCTGACAATGCTATTAGAAAATACCAAAATATTAAAAATAATTACTATCAAAATCGTTATGATGTGATACAACATCTGGTAAATTTTATGCGAAAACAGGCAGGCGAAGGATACGAGAAGACAGAGCAGACAATACAATCTGCCGCTGCGGCTTTTAAATAGGAGGTGCACAATGGCTTATATAAGAGTTGATCATAGACAATTAGAAAATACCGCATCTACTATAGATTCATATATTGCAAAGCATAAAAAGAAGATGCAGACAATTGACCAATCTTTGGATTCATTGAATGCACAATGGCAAGGTACTGACTTCACTCAATTACAAAGAGAATGGCGTCAAATGAACGCATCAGATTCTACATCTTCAAGGATGATAAATTCATTGGATAATTATGCGGATTTTTTGCGATTTTCAGCAAATAAATATAAATCTGCGCAAGCAAACGCGATAAATGCGGCAGGCAGATTACCAAGATATTAAAAACACAAAACAAAGGAATTTGCAACAAATGCAAATTCCTTTAATATTTGACGAAAAGATATAAATCTATATATTATATAAAAAGTATAAGACTTTGACAGGAGGAGTTTTTATGCCAATCCAAATTATTAGAAATGATATAACGAAGATAAAATGCGATGCCATTGTAAATGCTGCAAACACTACCCTTCTTGGTGGTGGAGGTGTGGACGGCGCAATACATAAAGCGGCTGGCAAGGGTCTTCTTTTAGAGTGTATGTCGCTTGGAGGATGCAAAATCGGGCAGGCAAAGATTACAAACGCTTATAATCTTCCTTGTCGCCATGTAATTCATACAGTGGGACCGAGATGGAAAGATGGTCAAAGTGGGGAAAAGCTACTCCTAGAGAGTTGTTATAAAGAGTCCCTACAACTTGCAGTGGAGAATAATTGTGAATCGATAGCATTCCCGCTAATATCTAGCGGAGCTTATGCTTATCCGAAGGACCAGGCCTTAAGGATTGCTGTGGATACAATTACTTCTTTCTTAATTAATCACGATATGCTTGTGTATATAGTTGTATTTGATAAATCTGCATTTCAAATTAGTGAGAAGCTGTTTGCGGACATTGCATCTTACATTGACGATAAATATGTGGACACACATTTTATTTTTAATCGTTCGCTTAGAGATAGTTATGGAGAAAGTACAGTATTAGCAGAAACTCAAATTTTCCATGAAGATCGAGATGTGCGTGCATTGAAAGCGCCATGTTCTCCATCAATAGCAATGCCAAAGGCTGTGTCGCTTGAAGATGCAGTTAATCAAATTGATGAGAGTTTTTCGCAGATGCTTCTACGAAAGATTGACGAAAAAGGAATGACAGATACTCAGTGTTACAAGAAGGCTAATGTTGATAGAAAATTATTCTCTAAAATTCGAGGAGATATTCACTATCGACCAAGTAAGTCAACGGCAATTGCTTTTGCAATCGCATTAGAACTGAGTTTGGATGAAACAAAGGATATGTTGATGAAAGCGGGATTTGCTCTATCGCATAGTAATAAGTTTGATATTATTGTTGAGTATTTCATTAACCATGAAAATTATAATGTATTTGAAATAAATGAGGCCTTGTTTGCTTTTGACCAAAACTTGTTAGGATAACAAATTGTCGCTTTGTATGCGACCACATTCTGAACTGACTGAATTACAATAAAACCATAAATTAAAAAAATATTGAATTTATGGAGGTAATTCAAATGAAAACAAAAAACAACGTTACAGAATTAGTATTTATTTTAGACCGTAGTGGTTCTATGTCGGGGCTGGAGGGTGACACAATTGGTGGATTTAATGCTATGATTGAGAAACAAAAGAAGGAGGAGGGAGAGGCATATGTCTCGACTATTCTTTTTGACAACAGGAGTCAGGTCCTTCATGACCGTATTAAACTTTGTGATGTCCCGGCAATGACAGACAAAGACTATACTGTTCAAGGATGTACAGCCTTAATCGATGCCATTGGTGGAGCCATTCGTCATATTGGAAATATTCATAAATATGCACGGCCAGAGGACGTTCCTGCACATACAATGTTTATTATTACAACTGACGGCCAGGAAAACGCTAGTTGTCAATATAGTAGCACTAAAGTAAAAGAGATGATTGAGCGTCAAAAAACAAAGTATGGGTGGGAGTTTTTGTTTATAGGTGCTAATATTGATGCAGTAGAAACTGCCGCTAGTTTTGGAATAGATAAGAATCGTGCAGTAAATTATAATGCGGATAAAAAAGGCACGCAAGTTTTATACGCAACATTATCGGCACCAATTAGCGCACTGCGAAACAATCAAGAAATTTGTGATAATTGGAGTGGCCAAATTAAGGAAGATTACGACAAAAGAAAGTCAAATTGATAATGAGAAGAAACAAAATAATCAGCCAGCATGTTCTATTTACATCATGCTGGCTGTGTATAACACAATTTTAAGGTAAGGTTCATTGGTAGACCATTTTGCTCGAGTCTCTCCACTTCTCTTGATACAGAAGTGCAAATCCATTATTTCTTAGAATCTTCTTCATCAACCCATTTTATATTATATTTTGTATTCGACAATTCGGCTAATTGATTAATATAATTTTCGATTAAGTCTTGTGCTCGACTTTGAGCGTTGAGAAGAAGTTGAGGATTATTTTTAACACTTTCTGCCATGGTGGATTGGGCGTTATTTATAGCCTTCGTTTGGTCTTCTGCTGTAATTTTGTTTGAATTAACACCGTCGGCAGAAGCGATATAGGAACCCTCGTTTAAGTCATCTTCTTCAATATCGATACTAAGTAGTTTCGCATTTGGCAAGAACACAGTAACGGTATCTCCTTCAATTTGCATATCAACTTTAGACATATCGATGCCAATTTTTGCGATTCCGGTATATTCAATCCAAAATTTACGGTCAACTTCGCCGACATGAGAAATCCCACTTCCGGCAGTTTTCGTAGACTTCGCAACATTGTGGTAGTAACATTCTAATGTGGCTAGATTACAAATAGATCTTATTTGTGTGATATCAGGCTCTTTTTTTACTGAATTACTGTTTTTCGGGGCGCAACCGAACGTGCCACAAGAAAGTAATACGCAGAGTAAAATCAATGTAATTTTTTTCATAATCATCATCCCCCTATTACTTAATTTCTACGATGAAGTCGCTGTCGACAGTTTCGATCCATGGCTTAAATAGTGCTTCGACAGAAGAAATTGCGTTTTCCTTTGCCGTTGTGTATAGAAGTTCCTCTTGTTCAATACGTTTTTCTAAATCATTTTTACACAGTTTGTATGCTTCTTGGGAGATTGTTTCTGTTTCATATTTATCCTTTGTAAATATGTAATCCATTGTTCCCATATCTACGCGAACGCCCTGGATTTCTACTTCTGGAACAACAATAGTGATTTTCTTTTCGTCTTCATTGATATCAATTTTGATTTCATGGAAATCTATTCCGGCCGTAACTGTACCCTCATATGCGACATGATATTTAATATCCTGATTATCTTCGGAATATTGCGTCACAGTTGCATTATAAGTATAATCAACAGTAGAGAGTTCATTTATTTCAATTATTTTCTGTAGGGATGCCTTTGAGATAGTAGTAAGTTGCCCTTCTTTATTTTGTGCATTCAGAATAAAGCAGACACCCCCGACTATAATAATGGAACTCAGAATAATGATGATTTTTGTCTGTAATCTCATACGCTTGAAAAAACCATGAGTCTTTTCTTTTCGCATTTTTTTGCGTTCTTCTTTCTGCTTTGCCTTATATGCTTGTTTTTCTTCTTTAGACATTTTTTCTTTGGTGTGCATGTTTTTCCCTCCTGTTATTTATTTCAATATAAGGACATGTATTTTTCGCGAATCGCAATATAATAGCAAAAAGGATGAGATGCTCTCATCCTCGTTTTAGTGTTAAAGAATAGCATACCTGACCTCATATAATATAAATAGAATTTACAATAGTTGTTTGGCATTATAGGTATCTAGCAACCATTTTATTTCATCCATCACAGCATCGATCTGCTTCTTATCAAATTTACAGTTTTCTAATGCCTTTTTGCAATATCCCTTTAATATATCATTAAAAGCTCCGGTGCTAAAAATAGCGCAGATTTCATCGTCTGTTTTATTGTTAAGTGTTTTCATCGCGTTTATAGAGCATTTCATTGCGTCTACATCGCATCTATCAGGTTTCTTTGCCAATATATCTTCATAACTTTGAATCATTAAATCGTAATTTGCCATTATACTCGTCTCCCTACATACTATCTTCCGTTTAATTTTTCTTGTTCTTCGAAAGCTGATAAAGAAATTTCGTAGTCATCGCAACCACGAGGGAACATTCGCTGGGCTTCTTCCATAGGCATTCCGTATGTAGAGTCGCCGTTATCCTTTCTTTTTCCTGAGCCCATGCATACAACGCCCGCATTCATTACACAGGTATCACACGATTTTTCAACAAGTATATCGCCTGGCTCCGCCTTCATCTGTCTTAGTAAGTCGCTCATTTTGTATTTCCTCCGTTGTCTAGTGTAAGTGGTTATAAGGATTATAATGTGTTTTTGCTGTAGCAGAAGCAATCGTAGCTTCAGCTTCCAGTTGCGAAGAAAAGATACGATACTTTTTCAGTCATATCATACCGTTTGTATCAGGAAAGCGAAGAGTATAAAACCCACCGCTGATAGACACGATGGTAGCAGGCGATACGATGCGTCCACTTTTTACTATATAACAAGTATCTCCTACTTTTAATGGTTTACTATTTTCCATAATAATCACGCTATATCCTTTCTGACAGTATATCACATATTTGTTAGAAATGTTAGATAGAAAATTCAAGACAGATTTAACTGGAAGAATCTTGACGACGACATTTATGACTTAGAAAAAAATAACGAAAATTCTCTTGTATACAAGGAGGAATTTGGTAAGTTTATAAAAATGACCCTTACGATACTTATGATGTGAAATTGGGCTATGCTTATCGATTCAAAGCAAAACCATAAGGAAATCCAACTGTATGCGAGGATTATGATAAAAACACATAGAATAAGAGTCGGTCGCCCCTCTTTATTAGCTCTCTAATGCAAGATAATGAAAAAAAATTGCACATAGACAGATTATGTCCATATACTTTGGTATAACATAAGTGTAGCGTTCAAATCGATTTGTAAAATATGATGTAATGGAGGACAAAAAATGGATAATCAACAAATGAATTTAGGCGAACATCAAAATGTAATATCTTCAGGTGTTCAGGAAGGAGAAAACAAACAGGAGAAGTCAGAGAATATGAAAGAAGAAAAGAAAAACATCTACATCTTACTTGAGGAAGAAATTACTGCTCTTAATATTCCGGACAGTGAAAAGGTAAAACGTTTGTCGAGACTGATTAAAGTAAGAAACCAGAAAGTGAACATTATGCTTACGGGCGCTACTGGCGCGGGTAAAAGTTCGACAATCAATGCATTGTTTAATATGGAAATTGCAAAAGTAGGAGTAGGTGTGGACCCGGAAACAGAAAACATAGAAAAATTCGAGTTGGATAATTTGACTATTTGGGATACACCGGGTCTTGGAGATGGTATGGAAAACGATGAGCGCATTCGCCGAGCCATTATTAACAAATTAAATGAATTAGATGCGGAAGGAAATCCATTAATTGATTTAGTTGTAGTAATTTTGGATTCCTCTTCGAAAGACCTGGGGACATCTTACGAATTAATCAATGATATATTAATTCCATGTTTAGGTTCAGATGCAAAAGACAGAATTTTAATTGCACTTAATCAAGCCGACATGGCTATGAAAGGTACCCATTGGGATGAGGAAATGAACGAACCGGATGAAATCCTTAAGGATTTTCTTCGTAAAAAAGCGAAATCTGTTCAGAATCGCATTGGTGAAGCAACCGGATTGAATATTAAGCCTATTTATTATTGTGCCGGCTATAAAGAAGAGGGAGATGAGCAGCGCAAACCTTATAATCTCACAAAACTTCTTTATTATATTATCAAAGCAATTCCAAAAGAAAAAAGACTCGCTCTTGTAGATAACATCAATGAAGGTGAAGACAACTGGATATACGACGATAATGAAGATGATTACAAGCAGAGCATCAAAAAAGGTTTTGGCGAGACTATATGGGATTGTATAACTGATGGTGCAGATGATGGGGCATATATTGGAAGCAGCCTGCTAGGAATTCCGGGTAAACTTATCGGAGCAACAGTGGGGGCAGCAGTAGGTGCAGTAAAAGGTGTCATTTCAGCAATTTTTGTTAGATAAGAAAAAAATGTTTGTTTTAGCACATTAAAGCAATAAATTTATATTTGACATTATTCGAATAATCGCCTAAAATTATATTAAGTAGTTAGTATAAAGATACAATGACCAAAGTCAATATTTTAGTAGGCAATATTCAATGTCATTCGTAGTTTTTTATGCGTGTTATAGGGCATTGTGGGTTACCACGATGCCTTTCTTTATTTCAGAAAGTGGGAATTGTATGAAGGGTTATATGAAAATTGCAGAGGCCTCTGTGTTGTGGGGGATCAGTGAGCGCAGGATTAATACTTTGTGTTTGGAAGGAAGGATTAAAGGTGCAGAAAAATTTGGAAATGCATGGGCTATTCCTAAAAACACCAAAAAACCAGAGGACAAACGTATTAAAACAGGAAAATATTTTGATTACAGAAAACAAAGACAGAATCTGTCTAACCAATAATGTATGATGAATCTGGAGGTTTTTATGGTTAATGATAATAAAGACAAGATAAACCGAGTTCTTTCAATATATTCCAAGTTGATGAATGGATATGTCGTCAACAAATCAGAAGAAGCACAAAACTATGGCGTGAATGAAAGAAGTATTCAGAGAGATTTGGAAGATATTCGAGAGTACATGGATGCAGAGTCAACGGAGACAGGCATGTTAAATACAGTTGTCTATGATCGACGACAAAACGGATACAGGTTAGAAAAAATATATGACATGAAACTGAGTAATAGTGAGATATTGGCAATTTGTAAGATCTTATTGGATAGTCGCTCCCTAACAAAGAAAGAAATGAATTCTGTACTCAAAAAAATGGTTGATTGCTGCGTCCCTGAAGCAAATAGGAAGGTTGTTCAAGAACTGATTAATAATGAACAGTTTCATTATATAGAACCGCGTCATCAATCTGTGTTTATTGATAAGATGTGGGAAATTGGAATGGCTATCAAAGAGCATAGATACATAGAAATTAAATATCAGGGAGTGCAAGGTTCCACGTTAAAAACAAGAAAATTAAAACCATTAGCAATCATGTTTTCCGAGTATTATTTCTATTTAACCGCACTTATTGACGATGATGTTGTCAAAGAAAATTTCAGCGTGTTAGACGACTCGTTCCCGACGATATATCGAATAGATAGGATACAAAATTTAAAGATACTTAATGAAAAATATCAGATTCCTTACAAAGATCGATTTGAAGAAGGCGAGTTTAGAAAAAGAATTCAGTTTATGTATGGTGGTCGATTACGAAGGATTCGATTTACATATTCGGGTTATTCTGTAGAAGCTGTGCTCGATAGACTTCCGACGGCAACAATTGAAACGATTGATAAAATAGACGGTAAGCGAAATCTGTATACTATTTCTGCTGAAGTGTTTGGTGATGGTATAGACATGTGGCTTAGAAGCCAAGGGGAATTTGTTACAATTCTTGATTGTAAGACTTACTAGATAATAAAACAAGGAAAGGGAATGATATGATAGATTTACAAACAGATAAATACAACAAAATATGTGTCGTTGCGCCTATGAGTAGCGGTAAATCAACGCTAATTAATGCTCTATTAGGCAGTCAATTACTACCAGCCAGCAATTATGCTTGCACGGCTACCAAGCAAGAGATTGTCATAAATAAAAGACTGAAGAATCCCAAAATTCATTACAAAGATGATAATGGGGAAAAAATGTGTATCAGAAATGCCAGGTTACAAGATGTGGAACAATTAAATGGCACTTCTTCTAGTTTTTATATAGAAAGCAATTTAGCAGGTAATATATACACAAAAAGGCAATTACTAATCATTGACACCCCGGGAACAAATTATTTCGATGACAAAAAGCATTTCAAAGCAACTCACGAAGTGTTGGGTAAGATAGAAGACAGCTTAATTCTATATGTCATGAATGTTTCTCATGTAGGAACTGAAGATGAAGTTAGATTGCTGAACACAATTGCGGATAGTTTAAGGAAAAAGAATCAACTTATTATTGTTTTAAATAAAGTTGATTCTTTGGACCGAAGTAAAGAAAGCATAGAAGATTTTATGTTTTCTACAATTCCAAAACAGATGACATCATTAGGAATAGACCAATATCATTTGATTGCATGTTCAGGAGAGGCTGCGTTATTATTCCGAAGGGCACTGAAATATGAAGCTATGAGTGCAAGTGATTCTGATAAACTCTATAGATATTATAAATATTTTGCGAGGGGCGATAGCAATTCACTTGAACGGTACTCGTTTTCGTCGGATTTGATAAGCGAAGAAGAGACAATAAAAATTGATGAGGAATTATATTCAATACGAAAACTAAAGATGGCATTAAAAAGCACAGGCATTTGCGAGCTAGAAAATTATATTAGTCAAGCTTGCTTTAGTAAAAGATAAGGAGACAGAAGAAAATGAGAAATATATATGTAAAGTACAACCCGTATACAGTAAGAACACAGTTTGAGGTAGATGGTAAAACGATAGGTAGATTGTCAGATTTTTATGAAAAACAAGAGGATGTTCGGTTACAAGAATGGATTGAACCATCAGGAGATTGGCAAGGATTTTACGAAGAATTACGTCAATACCTTAATTCTTCCGAGGCAATAAAAATAACTTTTGAAGGAACCGAATTGGACTACGAGGATTTTATATATGCATATAAAAAATATGGTTCTTGTTTTAAAAGGATTGATTTCGAGTTTATTAAAGGAACGAATGATACGGATAGGTTGCAAGTCTTAAGAAACAAATTTGATGAATTAAAAGAAGGGCCAATCGAAGAATTGCGTGACGGTGCAATTAAAGAGGCATTCGAAAAAGCACTATCTAGTGAGTTTGAAGTTGTTGTAATTGCGCCGATGAGTAGTGGGAAGTCTACACTAATCAATGCAATATTAGGCACGGACATACTACCTGCATATAATGCAGCAACAACGGCAACGGTAACCAAAATTAAAGATGTGGATACTGAAGACAAATTTTATGTAACTTGCAAGGATAACAAAGGCAAAATACTGGTAGAACATGTTGAGGCAACATTAGATCTAATTAACAAATTAAACTTAAAGGCGGACGCAGATAAGAATATAGATTCGATTGACATTCAAGGGAATATACCTAACCTCCCGTCTGATAAAGTAAATATCGTTTTTGTCGACACGCCAGGGGGAAACAATTCGCAGGATGAAATACATAAACAAGTTATGCAAAATGCTGTGAAAGATGAAAACAAGGGAATGGTTTTATTTGTTTTCAATTACACACAGCTAGAAACAGATGATTGTGATGCGATTTTATCAATTGCAGCGCAAGCAATGAAAAATGCCACAACTGGAAAACAGGCGCGTGATAGATTTATTTTTGTGTGCAATAAGATGGATGCCCAAGATCCTGAAAAAGAACCATATGAAAAATTATTTGAGAAAATATATGCACATCTAAAGAAAAAAGGTATTGAAGAACCGAATCTGTTCTTAACTTGCGCTGATGCTTGTAAATTAATTCGAATGGGAAAAAACGGAGTCAGCATGACGGAGTCAGAGGAGGATCGCCTAGATGCGTATCTAAAACCATTTAATAGACCTTCTAGGAGACTTTTTAAGTATGCTTCAGTTTCTCCTGAAATCAAGGAAATATATTTGAAAAAAGTGGAAGAAATCGCTAGCACCGGAGCAAGGAGAAGTGAAGAGGTTGCAGAAATAAATTCAGGAATACCAGTATTGGAAGCGGCCATAACGCAATATATTACTAAATACGCGCAGGCAATAAAAGTGAAAACAGCACACGACATTTTTATGAGACGTGTGGTGGAATTAGACATGAAAGCCAAAAGTGAGGCTAGATGGAGTAGCTCAGAACAAGAGTATAACAACATGCGTAGGGAATTAGAAGAAAAAGAAGCCTTACTGGAAAAAGACCAAAAACTGCAACATTTTAAAGGCAGAGTTGATGCCATAAAGGGAGATTATAGCAGTACCCAAACAATTTTGGAAAAATTGACAGAAGAGCTTTTTGAGTTCCGTTATAAATATGGAAATAAAGTTAAGAAGGAAGAAGCCGACTCAATTATCCAACAATGGTATGAGGAGTTAAAAAAGGTAGGAACACGCTGTGAACGAGAACTCGTAATGACATTAGAAAATTGCGTTTACAAACAATGCAAAGAGATATTACAGGAATATAAGACTTATATTATGGAGTTGGATCGAAATGGCATGTTAAACATAGGTGATTACAACTTTAGGAAAATATCGGGATTTGAAGAATTGACAATCGATGAATTAAATGCTATTGCAAGTGAACATGTTGTGGAAGAAGTGACTGGTCAAAGAACCCGTGAAAGAAGTGGTTTCCTTAATTGGTTTAGGAGGTTATTTGGTAGCAGTAAAGGATGGTATCGAGAAGATATTAAAGAAGATTTTGTTTTAATGGAGGATGTAATACAAAACATCAACTATAAATTATATGATCAGATAGAGAAAGAAGTAGATGCTGAGATTAAACGCGCCAAAGAGAATGAGGCGAAAATTAAAAAGTTTGTCAATGCGAAACTTTATGATATTGACAGAAGAGTTAAACGTGAAATACAAAATGTTAAGCAGGCTACATCTGATAAGGAAGCCCTACGAAAAAAAGCAGATGAAAACAAAGCAAATATGGAATGGCTGGCAAAATTTGTTGCTGACATTGAATGTTTGTTAGATGTGTAAAAAGGAGGTAGTATTCTTATGAAAGCAGATTTTATACAACTTATTGCAAGTGAGAATGTTGAGGCAATTCGTGACAAACTGTTCGCAATTGCTAGTGCGAATCCTGATTTGGGGAACGGTGAGTTTACAGACTGTTTGAAATATGCTGAGAATAAAATTGGAGAAGAAAAACTTTATGAAGCATATAATTCATCATTTGTTGCTTCTTCAGATCAAAGTGAATGGAATACAGCTTATGTTTCTCGCTTATTCTTAGCAATGAGAAGAAACTTTTCAAAATCTCTAATACAGCATTTTATGGAAGTTGCTCCAAAAGTTTATAAAGAAAAAGCATACCAGCGGGACTTGCAAAGGCAAACTCCAGAACCACAAGTGCAACAAGAAGAGAAAGTGGAAAGCCTGAAATCAGAGAGAAAATATCTGACCATAGGAGTTTGCGTAGTGGTGGCTTTAATCCTTATAGTGCTACTTTTAAAGAAATTTTAGACGAGATGAACGAATATGAGAAGGCACATTCTCATGAAATTAGGATAGCACGTTCCCTAAATGGAAAGCAGGTGCTTATATGTTGTAGCGCTTCAAAAAAATTGAACTACATATTAATGAACAATTACATGGGGCCTGACGATTTTTATGTTTTTAAAAGTGTCGATGATGGGCATAAGTATCGCAAACAAATGGCTTTGAGTAACCAGAAAGTGACTTTTGTGGGCACGAAGCAAGACAGGAGCGCATTGCTATACTATATAGAATATAAGTAGGAAGGACAATCACATGAACAACGAAAAAACGGACGTAAGAAGCGAAGAGGAATTAGTTAACGCTTTTGAGATGGCAGACAATATTGTTTTTAAGAACTATATTGGTAGATTAGAAAAGATGGATATTGTAGAACCGAGTGAAGAACTTATGAAAATCGAGGTGGGGGAAAAAGTTCGTCTTTTGAAGGTGGAAAAAATAATATATGATCCAACAGAGAATAATTTGCAAAAACTGACGAATTTGTATAATATGGCATATTCGCAAAATCTTGATTTAGTGTTGTTAATTAACTCCGAAGGAAAAGACACCGAATTATTAATAGGAATATGCGATAATCAGAGTGAAGAACCGATTGAAGCAGGATTACAAAAAGGAATCGAATCGTTTTATAACTGCTTTGTCGGAAATTTTCCGGGAAGCCTAGGAGAACTGAAAAAAATTCAGATGAAGAACGAAGAGAATAAATCGATAATTGAAAGGTGTTTTGCAGAAAAAGAAGCAGTTTCCGTTGTGTCCGGAATCGCCTCAATAAGGGGAGAGAAGGAAGAGAAAAACGAGAATTTCATTCAAGGAATTGAAAAATTGATTGATTCCATGCGTGGCCAAGACTACTCCGTAATGATTTTGGCAAATCCAGTAAGTAAAGAGGAATTGAATGAGTTAAAGAATGAGTTGGAGAATCTTTATAGTTCGCTAAAACCTTTCGAAAAGACAATTAGAAGTTTTTCAGAAAGCCATACTGATGGTATTTCTTCCTCAATTAGTAAAGGTTTTTCAGACAGCTACGGCAGCAGTAAATCAAAATCATTATCACTGGGAACTACAAAGACTACAAGCCATACCAAAGGGCATTCTGTTGGAGCTAGTATAAATGTGGGGGGAATGCTTTCGACGGCAATTTCAACTGGTGCGTCATTAATATTAGGTCCTATCGGTGGGACAATAGCAAAAGCAGTTACAAAAGGTCTTTCTGGAGGGGTAGGCGTGAATGCATCTATACAGCGTTCCACAACACAAACAGAAGGAACAACTGAAACGGAAACCAATACTGAATCGACAAACGAGCAGCATAGTGAAACGGAAACCAATACTGAATCGTCTAGCGCAAGCGACACAACAGGAAGTTCTCTTCAAATTGAGTATATCAATAAAAGTGTTAAACAATTATTAGACAGAATAGACAAGCAGTTGGAAAGATTAAAAAAATGTGAGAGTTTTGGAGTCTATACAATAGCATCCTACTTCTGCGCAAAGAATACAGGATACTCAAATATGGCAGCAAGTATATATAAGTCTTTAATAAGTGGTGATAATTCATCTGTTGAAGCTTCACACATATCATCGTGGGGTGATGAAGAGCGTGTAAGTGAAATTAAATCGTATTTGATGAGAATGCATCATCCAGTATTTAAATTACTAGCAGGCACAAACGAAAATTATGTGACGGCTGTTTCCTTAGTCAGCGGTAACGAGTTAGCAATACAAGCAGGATTGCCGAAAAAGTCGGTTCCTGGTGTGGTCGTAACTGATTGTGCCTCTTTCGGACGAAATTTATATATGCTTACTGGAGATAAAAAATCCAAAAACATAGAGATAGGTAATGTTTACCACATGTACAGTGACGAAGGAACAAAAGTACAACTTAAGGTGAATGATTTGTCGATGCATACATTTGTGACTGGGGCAACAGGTTCTGGGAAATCAAATGCAGTATACCAATTATTACGAAAATTAGACGAGTCGGGAGATGAAGGTATTAAATTTTTAATCATTGAGCCGGCTAAGGGAGAATATAAACATGTTTTTGGTAACAGAGAAGATGTTACAGTATATGGTACAAACCCTAAGAAGAGTAAAATGTTGAAGGTCAACCCGTTTAGTTTTCCGGATGATATTCATGTTCTTGAACATATTGATAAATTAATAGAGATTTTCAATGTATGCTGGCCTATGTATGCAGCCATGCCAGCCGTGTTAAAGGACGCTGTCGAGAAAGCATACGTGGGTGCGGGATGGGATTTAGACGATTCTACAAATTCACATGGCAATCTCTACCCAACCTTTAATGACGTGTTAAGCAAATTGTCCGAAGTAATTAATGCTTCCGAGTTTTCAGAGGAAGTCAAGAGTAATTATGCTGGCGCTCTTCTTACAAGAGTGAAATCTTTAACTAACGGAATTAATGGAAGAATCTTTACGGCTGATGAATATTCAGGTGAAGAATTGTTTGACGAAAATGCAATCGTGGATATTAGTAGAGTGGGATCTATAGAAACCAAATCCTTGTTGATGGGGATTTTAGTGATGAAGCTACAAGAACACCGCTTGAATCAAGGAGGAAGAAACAAAGAACTTCATCATGTGACTGTTCTTGAAGAAGCTCATAACTTGCTTAAAGCAAATGCTTCATCAGTTGGCGCTTCAGAGGGAGCGGATTTGGCTGGAAAATCTGTTGAGATGCTATCAAATATTATAGCAGAAGTTAGAACTTATGGAGAAGGATTTATAATTGTAGATCAAGCGCCAGGATTACTGGACGCTTCTGTGATTCGAAATACAAATACCAAAATAATATTACGCCTTCCTGATTACGAAGACAGACAGTTAGTGGGAAAAGCGGCTAACCTGACGGATATCCAGATTAATGAAATTTCAAAGTTGCCAGTAGGAGTTGCAGCTATTTATCATAACGATTGGCTAGAGCCTGTATTATGTCATTTTGAAAAATATAGTGGCGAAAGCGACTTTCAGTATGAAGGAGACAAGGACGAAATCAATAATTGCAATCGTTTGTTGAAATATTTAGTCGACCAGAAAACTTGCGTTCATGAAAAAACAGATGCAATTGACGAAGTGGAAAAGTGGATAGAAACATCTAAAATATGCGCAGAAACCAAAAGAAAGTTATTAGCAGCAGTTCAAAGCAAAAAAGAAATCTCTGAGGAATTATACCGAGATGCAGTATGCGATATGTATGACGATGATTCTGCGTTCATTGTGGCTTCCGAAGCGTCTAATATTGAAGAATGGAATAAGGTGTTGGTAGAACATTTGGAACCAATGCTAAGGAATGTAGATGAAATGTACCAACGTGTGGTTATTAAAAATATTCTAGAAAAACGAGCAATGAAAGATGCAAGCTTTCAAGAAATAAATCTTAAATGGATAAATTACATGACGCACAAAGGATTGCTGTAGGAGGAATAGGCATGTCTAGCGAAGTTAATATCAGAGAAACAAAGGAATCGCAAGAAACTAGTGAAAACCAGAAAAGTTTCGGAGAAAAAATAAAGCCTTCATTCTTCGAAAGGTTATCTGAAGGGAATGAAGAAAAGGATAATGCAGAAAAAGAGATTCCGAATGTGGTTAAAAACAAGCAAGATGGTTGTAGGCGAGAAAAAGAGGTTGAAGAGGAATTAAAACAAAAATATCCAGAGAGTGAAGGATACCAAGTGTTAAGAGAAAGAGAACTATGTGATAAAGACGGCAATCCGGTAGTTGACGAAAAAACAGGACAAAAACGAAGAATTGATTTTGTCGTTATCAAAGACGGAAAAGTAGTCGATATGGTGGAAGTGACTTCGAAAACAGCAGATAAAAAAGATCAATTGGCCAAAGAATATCGAATACGAGATGCTGGAGGGAATTACGTCAAAGACCATGAAGGAAATACTTGCAGAGTTCCTAATAATGTTGAAACGAGAGTGGATAGGAGGGATTAGATATGATTATTTACGACAAGGCACGTTGGCAAATAGAAGGCGGTGTTTCAGAAAAGGAAGTGATTGCACATTTTGAGTTCATGTTTTCATGGTTAAAAGAATATAGCCTTTTAAATGAGTATGGAAAGAAATTCTATTCAGAGGGAATAGATGAAGAAAGCATTCTTACTGATGAAATGGTGAATGATAGCGGAAGGAAATTTCTAGACAAACATTATGATACCTATATAGCATCAATAGAATATGGAGCACGTGAAGATGCAGATAAACTGCAAGAGTTATATTTTTCACTTTAAGAGAATATGGAAAATGTCGGTACAAATCTGGTGCCGGCATTTTCTGTTTTTTATCTCTTAAGATATTGTTAAGTTGACATCAACGCTTTACCGTACTAAAATGTAACTATAAAAAGTGTATTTACTTTTATCTGTAGGAGGGATGCAGACATGAAGAGACGTAAATGGACGCAGAAAGAGGTCAGCGACTGGCTTAAGAAGCATCACGCATTCATCTACTTTAACCCAAGTGATAAGAACTTGTTTGTGCGTAAGTATTATGGGATCGGGTGGATT
>JAZOMR010000024.1:0-14196 GCA_045654105.1 Faecalimonas sp.
AGAATCGCAAGTTTCTTAGCAAGCTCCTTGCTTTTCCATTTCGCTAAATCTTTATCCTCAAAATTGATTATGCCGGAATCTTTCGCAATCAATCGTGAAATCATCCCCATAACCGTAGATTTCCCCGCACCATTTGGACCAATCAATGATAATACCTTGCCTTTTGGAATTTCAAAGCTAACAGAATTAACAACCTTTTTCCCATCATACTTTTTATTTAAATCAACAATATTCACGACTAAACTCCTCCTTTTTTAAACAGTAGCAAATAAAGAAAATATACGCCACCACCGATAGTAATAAATGTGCTAATTGGCACTGTGTAACTAAATATGTGCTGAGAAACCAACTGCCCTGCAATGATAGCAAGCATACCCATTAGAGCTGTGCCTAAAATTAATTGACTATGCTTATGGGTTTTAAAAAGTTGTCTTGCAAGGTTTGCTATAATCAAACCAAGGAAGGAAATAGGGCCAACCATAGCTGTCGCAACTGCTATACAAAGAACCACACCAAGCAAGAGCCTTCGCACAGTTCGCTCATAATCTACACCAAGATTAATCGCCTGCTCTTTTCCAAGCGTAATGACATCTAGTAGCATCAAATCTTTCCATAGGAAAATAGTTAACGCCATCAGTAGTACCAAAGAAAAGCAAATTACTTCCACATTGACATTATTAAAATCCGCAACCAAAGTTGTCAAAAGCGCATCATACTCATTTGGGTCCATCACACGAATCATTGTGGACTGAATACTTCCGAAGAAAGACGAAAGCACCGTGCCAATCAGCAATACATAGAGCACATTATTTCCTGTCTTTTCAAACATAAAGGAATAGATAAATGTTGCAACAACCGACATTACAATTAAATCTATTGCAAAAGACAAGTTTGGGCTAGTAGCAAGAATGCTTCCTGAACCCGCCACAAATATCACCGCTGTGTGCACCAAGGTATACATGGCGTTCATACCCAACAAGCATGGTGTTACAATACGATTATTGATAATGGATTGAAAGATAAGTGATGCGCTTCCAATAGCAAAGGATGCTATTAACATCACCACCAGTGTTGGAATACGGAGCGATAATATATACTGAAACAATTTTGGATTTTCCGGGTGCGCATTGATTAACAAATAAGCCGCACACACTCCAATCACAAGAACCGAGAGTATTGTTATTTTCTTAGCCACAGCAATTTTCCTCCTTTGCCTTCCTCAAACGAATGGCTTTTTTCCCATGATTGAGTTTATAAATCAACATCGCAATAAACATCACGCTTCCAATAATACCCACAATTAATTCGATTGGGATTTCGTAAGGCATAATCACACTTCGTGCAATTACGTCACAAACCAAAACAAATAATGCTCCAAGCAACGCAGTGTCTACTAATGTTCCTTTTATTTTGTCACCCTTAAACATTGCAACGATATTTGGAATAATAAGACCAATGTAAGAAATCTGTCCCACAATCGTTACAACACTCGCTGTAATCATAGCTGCAATCGTCAGTCCCAGGAAAAGTACCAGTTTATAATTCACTCCTAGATTCTGAGAGAAATCTTTTCCCATTCCCACGATATTAAAATAATTTGCAAAGACAAATGCGATGGTCACGAGTGGAATAGCCAACCAAACCAGCTCATAGTTTCCTTTGATGACAAGAGAGAAAGAACCAACAAAGTATGTGGATAACTGCTGTGTCACTTCAAATTTATAAGCGATGAAGCTTGTAATACCTCCCAAGACATTTCCAAACATAATCCCAATCAAAGGTACCAGAACCGTATTCTTAAATTGAATTTTCTGAACGAACCAAACAAAAATCCAAGTTCCTAAAATTGATAGTCCGAATGCCAAGAGTACTCTGCCCCACAACCCAATTCCCGGAACAAACACGAGGGACAGCAAAATACCAAACTGCGCAGATTGGATTGTTGCACCTGTACTTGGAGATACAAACTTATTCATACAGAGCTGCTGCATAATCAAACCTGCAACACTCATTCCCACGCCGGTACACAAAAGCGCAAGCAATCTCGGAATTCTGCTAAGCAGAAATATTTTTAGTTCCATCCCACCTCCACCGGATAATAACTCACCTAAATCAATATCAATGGCACCTACAAAAAGTGACAGAATAGATATGATAAAAAGAAGAATACCAAGTATTAGGGTCGATAAGTATTTTTCCATAATCACACAAGCTCCTCATTAGTTAGTCGCACCTAACTATTGATTTTAAATAAAGTCCGCCTGCTAGCGAACAATCAACATTATATCTTTTTTATCCAAAAAAACAACACCCAAAATATGGAATCAATGGAGTGGCACCAGAACGTAAAAGAGGATATTTCCTAAATTTCTTTAGAAAATATCCTCTAAGTAATGCAATTTTATTTATCCAATGTCTTCATCGTTGGGAACAACAATACATCTCTGATTGCTGCACTGTCTGTAAGCAGCATACACATACGGTCAATTCCAAAACCTATTCCCCCAGTCGGTGGCATACCGATTTCCAATGCGTTAAGGAAATCTTCGTCTGTTGTATTGGCTTCTTCATCTCCTGCTGCCAAGAGTGCTTCCTGCGCTTTGAAACGTTCTCTCTGGTCGATTGGATCGTTAAGCTCTGAGTAAGCATTTGCCATTTCCCATCCATTCATAAAGAACTCGAAACGTTCTGTATATTCTGGATTTTCTGGTTTCTTCTTTGTTAATGGAGAAATCTCAATTGGATGATCCATTACAAATGTAGGTTGAATCAAGTGCTCTTCTGCATATTCTTCAAAGAACAACGCTAAGATATCACCTTTGCCATGACGTTCTTCGAATTCCACATGTTTTTCTTTTGCAATCGCTCTTGCTTCTTCCAATGTATGAATTTCATTCCAGTCTACACCTGCATATTTCTTAACAGCGTCTACCATTGTAATTCTTTCAAATGGCTTTCCAAGGTCCATTTCAACACCGTTGTAAACAATCGTCGTTGTTCCGAGAACCTCTTGAGCTACATGACGGTAAAGATTTTCTGTTAAGTCCATCATTCCGTTGTAGTCTGTATATGCCTGGTATAATTCCATTAATGTAAATTCCGGATTATGTCTTGTATCAAGACCTTCGTTACGGAATACTCGTCCGATTTCATAAACGCGTTCCATTCCACCAACGATTAATCTCTTTAAGTATAACTCAAGAGAGATACGAAGCTTGAAATCTTCATCCAATGCATTAAAGTGTGTTTCAAATGGTCTTGCGGCTGCACCACCTGCATTTGCAACAAGCATTGGTGTTTCCACTTCAAGGAAACCTTGTCCGTCTAAATATCTTCTGATTGCACTTAAGATTTTAGAACGTTTAATAAATGTATCTTTTACTTCTGGATTCATGATAAGGTCTACGTATCTTTGACGATAACGCAAATCTGTATTTGTTAAACCATGATATTTTTCCGGTAAAATCTGAAGGCTCTTAGATAATAAGGTTACCTCTTCAGCATGGATAGAGATTTCACCCATCTTTGTACGGAATACATCACCCTTAATACCTACGATATCACCGATATCCATTTTCTTAAAAGCTTTATATTCTTCTTCACCAATATTATCTCTTGCAACGTATGACTGGATTGTTCCTTCTAAATCTTGAACATGACAGAAAGAAGCTTTTCCCATAACACGCTTAGACATAATACGCCCTGCAATCGAAACTTTCTTGCCTTCTAATTCATCAAAGTTATCTTTGATTTCTTGGCTATGTGCATCTGCGTCATATTTTGTAATTACAAATGGGTCTTGTCCATTCGCTTGCAATTCTGCTAATTTCTCGCGACGTACTTTTCTTAATTGGTTAATATCTTGTTCCTGTACTTGTACATTATTTTGTTCAGCCACGTCTCTTCCTCCTCATCTATTGTAACTAGATACTTCTGTCAATTTTTAACACTTTGTACTCCATGGTACCGGCCTGAGCTTCTACTACAATCTCATCTCCCACAGCTTTTCCTAATAAAGCTTTTCCTAGTGGTGATTCATTTGAAATCTTTCCGGACAAGCTGTTTGCCTCTGTAGAACCAACAATCTTGTATTCTACCTCTTCTTCGAATTCCACATCGTACAATAATACGGTACATCCAACGCTAATCTTATCTAAGTCTACTTCCTCTTCATCTACCACATCTGCATTTTTCAAAATCTTTTCAATTTCTTCAATACGTGCTTCGATATCGCGTTGTTCATCTTTTGCTGCATCATATTCTGCATTTTCTGACAAGTCACCTTGTTCTCTGGCTTCTTTGATTTTTTGAGCCACTTCTTTGCGTCTTACCACCTTCAGTTCCTCAAGCTCAGCTTCCAAAGCTCTCAGACCCGTATAAGTAAGAATAGTTCTCTTTGCTGTCATGTTTCGTACTTCCTTTCTGACATTTTTTACCTTATATATATTTCTCGATACTCTCGATAAATCAATCTATTCTCACAATTTCAACATTATACATGAATGGGTAATTTATGTCAAGAAAAAATGGCTAAACTGGTATTTTCTCCTCCAGCAATGTCTCCAGCTCCTCATACGACTCCACTGCATTAATCTCACCGCGTAGCTTCGCTGAGTTTGGCAAACCTGTAGTGTACCATGCAACATGCTTCCTCATTTCGCGAATCCCCAGATAGTCCCCTTTATACTGCATCTGAAGTCTTGCGTGTCGCAGCATCATTTCTTTTAATTCTGCATTGCTTGGCCTCGCAGGCATCTGTCCTGTTTTTTCATACTCACGCAGTTCCGAGAATATCCATGGATTGCCTTGGGCACCGCGGCCTATCATAACGCCATCACATCCCGTCTCACGCATCATAGCAAGCGCACTTTCACCTGACGTCACGTCGCCGTTGCCAATGATCGGAATGGAAACTGCCTCTTTCACTTGACGAATAATATCCCAATCTGCTTTTCCGGAATAGTATTGTTCTCTGGTTCTACCGTGAACAGCAACTGCTGCTCCACCGGCATCCTCGATAATCTTTGCAATTTCCACTGCATTTATACTCTCATCGTTAAATCCTTTTCGAATTTTTACCGTAACAGGCTTTTGAATTGCCTTCACCGTCTTTTGCACGATCTCATAAACCAACTTAGGTTGATTCATCAGCGCCGAACCTTCCCCATTTCTTACAATCTTTGGAACCGGACATCCCATATTAATGTCCAAAATCGCAAATGGTAATTCTTCTATCTGTCTTGCAACCTCACTAATCACTTCCGGGTCGGAACCAAAAAGCTGTAAAGAGACTGGCTCTTCCTCCGGATGAATCTCTAATAAGGCTTTTGTATTCTTATTGTTGTATTGAATTGCTTTTGCACTAACCATTTCCATACATAAAAGTCCTGCACCCTGCTCTTTACATAACAAGCGAAATGGCAGGTCTGTTACGCCTGCCATAGGTGCCAAAATATACGGATTTGAAAGTTCGACATTTCCAATCTTCAATTTCTTCATCTAATTATTCTGCTTTCTTACATTTTTCGTAAATCATGCGCAAGCCTTCCAATGTGAGTAACGGGTCATAAATGTCAATCACATCTGTCTCTGGCACGATAATATTTCCAAGACCGCCGGTTGCGACAACCTTTGCATCCTCATAACCGTTCGCTTTTATTTTCTTAACAATGTACTCTGTCTGACCAATGTATCCGAATACAAGGCCTCCCTGCATGCTGGATACTGTTTCTTTTGCTATGATAGAATTCGGTTTGCGAATCTCAATTTCCGGAAGCATAGCAGCGCCTCCCCAGAGAGCTCTCGCAGATGTACGAATTCCCGGCGAAATCACACCGCCTTCAAACACACCGTCTGCTGTAACAATGTCGTAGGTGGTGGCTGTTCCGAAATCAATGACAATCACAGGACCGCCATACTTTTCATACGCTGCTACCGCATCCACAATTCGGTCAGGACCTATTTCCTTCGGATGCTCTGTGTTAATCTTTAATCCCATTTCCAATGTACTTGGCACAAATGGTCTCACATGAAAATATTTAATAATCGCACTTGTAAGTGAATGCATTACATCCGGCACTACGGAAGATATTATAACATCTGTAATATCTTTGATATCAAAATCACGATGTTCTAACAAATCACAAAGCTGGATACCATATTCATCCGATGTTCTAGGCTGTTTTGCAGTCGCACGGAATGTTGCCTTGATTTCTTTCCCATCAAATACACCAAGTGTAATATGTGTATTCCCAACATCAACTACTAATAACATTATACTTCCTCCCCTAAAAAGAATACTTTATAGTAAAGCTGTAAGGATTCTAATAATTCTTCTTTGGTTCTCTGAAGCTCTTTTATTTTCAAGTGACTACCGATTTCATCAAAAAAGAAATCATTCTCTTCACTTGATACTTCAAACATAAGCTCTCCATTTTCCTCAAACACAAGTGTGAGCATTCCCCCAACATCTTCGGTAAATAACACACACATGATTTTTAATTCATCTTTTATATTCTCTGGAAGGGCTTCAAAATCCGGATTGAGATAAAATTTTTGCTCATAAGAATTCGCGCCACACAATATAATTTTTTCTTCGTACATAGTTCCTCCTATATGTATCCGTACACGCC
Source organism: Faecalimonas sp. (assembly GCA_045654105.1). GTDB lineage: Bacteria > Bacillota > Clostridia > Lachnospirales > Lachnospiraceae > Faecalimonas. The sequence continues at coordinate 6,633 of JAZOMR010000024.1, forward strand.
TCGCACAGACACTTCCCCCGCATACACGTTCTTTTCTGTACCGTCTTGAAGCCGTACCATCAATTCACCTTTTTCATTGATTCCCAGTGCATATGCTGTATATTCATTTCCTGGTTCCAAGATGCGCACTTCTCTGTTCTTATTCACAAGGATTGCATTATATGCATCCTGTAGAAATTCCAAATCGCCTGCTTCTATAAATCTATCATACATTTCCATAAATGTTTCTACGATATCCACAATGAGCTGTTCTTTGTCCGAAAGTTTTCCACATTCTAAGAAAAGAGATGTGGCTTTATCCACAAGTTCTTCCGAAAAAACCGATGTATTCACATTCACTCCAACTCCAACCACAATATAATCAATCGCAGTCCCCTGGAGGTACATCTCCGTCAAGATGCCACACACTTTTTTCCCGGAAAGCACCAAATCATTCGGCCACTTAATCTGCACATCCGCAAATCCATTTTTCTGGAGCACCTTAGCCACACTATAAGCCATTACTAAAGTCACCATAGACGCCTTGTCTGCTTTAAACTCAGGTCTAAGCAGAATGGACATATAAATATTATCCTCCGATGGCGATTCCCATGTACGGCCACGTCTTCCTTTCCCCGCCGTCTGACACCCAGCAACCACAACGGTTCCGTGCTCAGCGCCTTCTAACGCCAGTTCAGATGCTTTCGTGTTGGTTGAATCCAATTGTTCATAATATCTAATCTTCTTATTCTCCAAGTGTAGCCACCATTACTGCTTTGATTGTGTGCAGGCGGTTCTCCGCTTCATTAAACACAACATCTGCAAACTTTTCAAAAACATCTTCTGTTACTTCATTTCCTTTTACTGCTGGCAGACAGTGCATGAAAATGGTGCCTTCCTTACCCGTCTTATCCATCAACTGTTGGTTAATTTGATATGGGTGCAATAATGCAATTCTTTCTACCGTCTTGTCTTCTTCACCCATAGAGCACCATACATCCGTATATAACACATCTGCGCCCTCTACTGCGTCTACTGAGTCAGTAATCGTAACAGTCGCACCAGATTCTTCTGCATAGTCTTCACACAGCTCAACAAGTTCCTCTTCTGGCCACAATTCCTTTGGTGCAATAATCGCAAAATTAACACCAACCTTTGCGCAACCGATCATAAGGCTGTTGGCCATATTGTTACGTCCGTCACCTAAGTATACGAAGTTCAACCCCTTCACATATCCAAAATGCTCTTTCATAGTAAGCAAATCAGCAAGAATCTGAGTTGGATGATATTCATCTGTCAAACCATTCCATACAGGCACACCGCTATACTCAGCCAGTTGCTCTACATGCTCATGCTTAAATCCGCGAAATTCAATTCCATCAAACATACGTCCTAATACACGCGCTGTATCCTTTACACTTTCTTTGTAACCCAATTGAATATCATGTTGGGAAAGATAGGTTGGAATACCACCTTCATCTTGTGCACCTACCGTAAATGCACAACGTGTTCTCGTAGATGGTTTTTCAAAAATCAGGGCAATATTCTTTCCCTTCAGCGAATTTCCTGTAATTCCATTTTTCTTCTTCTCTTTCAAATCTGCTGCCAAGTCAACGAGATACATAATCTCATCTGCTGTAAAGTCTTTTAATGTTAAAAAATTACGTCCCTTTAAGTTCATTCTGCAATCCTTTCTAATGTCCATAAAAATATGCACAAATCTTGGTAAATTCATTTTATCCTTTCGTTGCTCGTATTTTCTATATACCTCTAATTCCAATTCCCCGACTGTATAAATCTTATACTTTGGAACACGCAACAGCTTTGCACTTGCTTCCAGCATTGCGAGATAAAATTCTCTATTAGTATATTTTCGTGATAATCTCAAAACAAATGCAATCTCTGCCTTTTCAATCTCACTTAAGCCCTCTAGTATCTTTTCATAATACCACGCTTCGCGCTTTTGTTCAATATAATAAATTTGACCTGCCAAACCATATATCATGCGTTTTGCATCATAATACCCCAATTTAAAATTACGTCTACTGCGATTATTCTCAAATTCTATAATACTTCCCAGTTTTACCTTCGGCGCAATCTCATACAGCATGGTATCTTCTGCGACTCTTGCTTTTTGTACCCTGCCCGGACCATAGATACGAATTTGAATAATATCCTTGTATCCCCGTTCTATCAAGGAATTGATTGGAAAATTATTAATAATTCCACCATCGATATATGTTTGCCCATGTAGCTTCTCATTTTTAAAGCCAAACAAATAGGCGCTTGCCAAAAGGAAATCTTCCAGTAGCCCTTCCGGGATATCATGAATACTAATATCTATCTCCTTCATATGCGTAACCGAAAACGTCAACAGACATAGTTCAATTCCTGACTCACGAATCTTCTTTTCATCCACGTGTTGGTGTATCAATTTCCGCAGAGGCGTAATGTCAACACCCCCGTCTGAAATAATTTGTAACCCTTTTCGCAAAATATCACGGATACTATTCTCCCGATTGAATAAACCTTCCATCCAAACATCATCAACATCCATCACTTGCGAAAATGTCATCTCATTCCATATCTGTTCTGCCTTCTCCACATCCCCCATACAGATAAGAGCTCCATTTAACGCACCTACCGATGTACCCGCTACTGCATTTACCTTCACACCGGCTTCTGAAAGAGCCTTCCACGCCCCCATTTGATATGCGCCTCTGGCACCGCCACCATCAAGAACAATGCTATATTCCTTTGTCAAATCTATTACAGGTACCATGATGTCCCTCCTATCACAATGCGCAAGGGGTGTACGATTGTACACCCCTCCTTCGTATCATTTATTCTTCCTTTGTCACTTCAACAATTGACTTTGCAAGACCTGCTATTCCCTGAAGCTCTGATGGAATAATAATCTTAGTTGCTTTTCCATCTGCCGCCTTCTCAAATGCTTCTAAGCTTTTAATTGTAAGTACTGCTTGGTCTGCTCCGGCTTCCTTTAAGAAACGAATACCGTCTGCATTTGCTTGTTGCACCTTTAAGATAGCTTCTGCCTGACCTTCTGCTTCACGAATCTTTCTTTCTTTTTCCGCCTCTGCTCGAAGAATTGCTGACTGCTTCTCCGCTTCCGCTTCCAAAATAACAGACTGTTTATTACCCTCTGCAACAAGGATGGTAGATTTCTTTTCACCCTCTGCTCGAAGAATTGCTTCACGACGTTCACGTTCTGCCTTCATCTGTTTTTCCATGGCATCTTGAATCGCTGCCGGTGGGATGATGTTCTTTAGTTCCACACGATTTACTTTAATGCCCCATGGGTCCGTTGCCACATCCAAAGAAGCACGCATTTTTGTATTAATGGTTTCTCTGGATGTTAATGTCTGGTCTAACTCCAAATCACCAATGATGTTACGAAGTGTTGTTGCGGTCAAATTCTCAATTGCCATAATTGGATTAGCCACACCATAACAGAACAGCTTTGGATCTGTTATCTGATAGAACACAACCGTATCAATTCTCATGGTAACATTATCCTTCGTAATAACCGGTTGTGGTGCAAAGTCAACTACCTGCTCCTTCAAATCCACTCTTCTTGCCACACGTTCGATAATTGGAATTTTAAAATGTAAACCTACACCCCAGGTTGCTTGATACGCACCAAGTCTTTCTACAACCAAAGCCTGCGCCTGTTCTACAATCTTCACACATGACAGTAGCAATGCTACAACAATAACTACCAAAACTATCCCTAAGAATCCTAATAAACCTTCCATGAATTAAGCCTCCTCTTTCTTCACAATTAATTTCACACCTTGAATACCTTCAATGGATACAACAGTGCCCGCTTCAATAACCGCTGTCGCGTCTTCTACCTTAGCTGACCATTCCATTCCGTTTACTTCCACTCGTCCGGTTCCATGAAGGGTATCAATTGTCTCAAGAACAACTGCCCTTTGACCAATCAGGCTATCCGCATTCGTCTTCTGACGTTCCTGGTTGAAAAACTTAATGGCTATCGGCCTTGTGAGAACCAACAACAAAATGGATACCAATAAAAACACGATAATCTGCACCGGCAACCCCAATCCTGCAAATGCTAAAACAAATGCCACAAGCGCACCACCTGCAAACCACACAGTCGTCAATCCCATTGTGAATATTTCAATAATCAAAAGTACTACAAATAGAATTAACCAAAATATTGTTTCCATACTTCTCGCCTCACTTTCAACTTCTTGATATACATATTTTACTACAATTATCTTTAGAATTCAATAAAACAAAAAAAGAGACAGAATTAAATTTTTCTGTCTCCTTAAAACTCCCCTATTAACTAAAGTAGTGGTCACCTAATTTAAAATTACCTCTTCTTGTGTTAAAGAACAATGCTCCATTTACAGGATCCTGTCCTTCAAATGCATCCTCTGCTGCATCATAACATGCACTCGGAATCTTTCCGCTTCTGAGTACGCGTGCAAGTTTTCCTGTCATTGCAGGTGTAAATTGTCCTCTTTGATAAATAACTCCTTCTAAAGAGTTTGGAAAACGTCTGCTTTCCATACGGTTTAATACAACCGCACCTACTGCAACCTTTCCATCATATGGTTGATTTCCTGCTTCACAGTAAATCAATGCTGCTAATAATTTTACTTCACTTACTTTCTTCTGTTCGGATTGAATCTCTTGCAGCGTTTTGGCATCCTTAGTACCACCGGCACAAACTACTTTTGCCCTTTCATCTGCTGCACTACCAAACAAAAGCGATCCTGTTCTAACATAACCCACAACAGTTCCTGATGAAATTTTAGACCATTCAGCCCCTTCTTCCACTACAGTTACTACTGTGTTCTTGTACATTTTTCCAACTACAGTACCATTTGCTTCTGCATATACGTCTAATTCACTGTCTGTATTTGCAAGAGCTTTTCCGTACCACTCTTGTGTATCTACTGCGGTGCTTGCCATTTCAGAAATTTTATTCCATCCTGTAGCAAGTGTTTCCACCTCGATTTCAAAATTAATTGTTTGCATTGCTTGAGCTTCAGATTTTGGATCAGCTGCAAATACTTCAAACTCTGCTGTAAATAACAAACAAGCAGCAAGTAAAAGACCAACAATCCTTCTCTTTTCTCCGAAAAACATAATAACCTCCTGATTTGTAACAATTTTTACGTGTACCTATTACATTATTATGCACGTATAATTCATTTTTATTACAAATTGTTACATAATTGTTACATTTCTTTCGCAACAGTTGCGATATTATCATGTTTTTTTCATTATGTCAAGTTTTGGATTGTATTTTTTTTAGTACAATTTTATCTTCTTTGTCTAAAAACTTCAAACATTAAGACCGAAGCTGCTATGGCTGCATTCAGTGATTCCACCTTTCCATGCATTGGAATTTTCACCAGAATATCAGCTTTTTCAGTCACTTCATCACGAAGTCCATTACCCTCATTTCCTATTAAAACGGCAGTTCCAGACGAATAGTCTTCCTGGTCATAAAATTTTTCACCATTCAAGTGCGCTGCATAGGATTTGACGCCATTTTTTCTAAAAATATCCAACAAATTCGGAATATCTTCTATATATATAAATGGCATACGGTAAATAGAGCCCATTGTGGAACGAATGGTCTTTGGATTATAGATATCCACACAATCTTGACTCATAAAAACAGCATCCACACCTGCCGCTTCCGCCGTTCTTACAATCGTCCCCATATTCCCCGGATCCTGCAAATTATCCAATACTATAAAGTGTGGTTTTTCCACTTGAAGCAGCTCTTCCAAATCATATTTTTCGCGTTTTACCACACACAAAATACCCTGCGGTGTTTTCGTATCTGAAACGTGTCCAAACACCTGGTCAGACAGGATTTCTAGTGGAAAATCCTGTAAATTCAAATCGAGTTTCTTCCTATTATAAAGGGATTCTGAAATATACACTTTTTCTACACGATTTTTAGGCACTTCGGCAAACATTCGAAGCCCCTCAACTATAAACACATTCTCCTCATCCCGCGCCTTAGCTTTCTTCTGCAGCTGAAGCAGTCTTTTAATCTGCGGGTTACTTGTACTCGTTATCATATTCTCATTCCTTCCTCTCTTGCGAGTGCGCATCCACGCGGCGCGAAACAATTTGGGGTGCTTATATTCTTTACACTTTGAAACGATATCCTACACCCCAAATTGTCTCTATATATTGTGGCTTCGAGGTGTCAAACTCAATCTTTTCACGAATCTTTTTAATATGAACAGTTACCGTCGCAATATCACCAATGGACTCCATATCCCAGATTTCACTAAAAAGTTCATCCTTTGTATACACATGATTTGGATGGGCAGCCAAAAATGTCAGCAAATCAAATTCCTTCGTTGTAAACGCCTTTTCCTCCCCATTAATCCAAACACGGCGTGCAGTTGTATCAATTTTAAGGCCACGAATCTCAATCACCTTATTCTCTTCTACAGCACTTCCCACTAATCTCTCATATCTTGCCATGTGCGCCTTCACTCTGGCAACCAATTCACTTGGACTAAATGGCTTTGTCATGTAATCATCTGCTCCGAGTCCAAGACCACGAATTTTATCGATATCATCCTTCTTTGCGGACACCATAATAATTGGCGTATTTTTCTCCGCACGGACTTGGCGGCAAATTTCAAATCCATCCACTCCTGGAAGCATCAAATCCAGAATAATTAAATCACATTCCTCTGTGAGCGCCTTATTCAAACCGACTTCACCATCATTTGCAACTTCCACTTCAAAACCGCTTAATTCCAAATAATCCTTCTCAAGCTCGGCAATTGCACTTTCATCTTCAATAATTAATATTCTACTCATTTGCTGGCACCTCCTGATACTTTCTTATTACAAAATACATTACAGTTCCTACTTCTTCTTTACTTGTTGCCCATATATTTCCGCCATGCTCTTCAATAATTTTCTTTACGATGGAAAGACCGATTCCACTTCCACCTGTCGCTGAGTTTCGGGAAGCATCCGTTCGGTAGAATCGTTCGAATATATGCGGCAATTCTTTTGCTCCAATTCCTTTTCCGTTATCCTCGATTTCAACCTGCACGAAATCTCCCACATCCTTTACACAAAGACGAATCATTTTCTGTCTCTTGTCCATGTATTTCGTGGAATTTGAAATAATATTATTAATGGCTCGTTTTAATTGCTCTGCATCTGCAATAATCTTAACATCTGCATCCACAAAATTCAAATACTCGAATTGAATATGTCGCGCTTCCAAATCCATCTTTAAATCCATTGCACAGTCATCAAAATAATCGCTGACTAAAATGGTATTAAAGTTATATGGAATACGATTGGAATCAATCTTGGAATATAATGTAAGCTCATTAATTAGCATGTCCATATCATTGGCTTTGTTATAAATGGTACGAATGTATCGCTCCATTTTCTCAGGCGTATCAGCCACACCATCCATAATACCCTCTACATAGCCCTTAATGGCCGTAATCGGCGTTTTAAGGTCATGTGAGATGTTACTTATCAATTCCTTGCTTCGTTTGTCGTATTCCACCTTTTCCGACGAGCTCTC
>JAZOMR010000025.1:0-7030 GCA_045654105.1 Faecalimonas sp.
TGAAGGTTTATTTGAAGCAGGCCCGCCTCAGTGTAGGTAATCAGAACCAGTTGCTTCTTGTGTTTGATGACGAGGTGGCAGCAGGATTTGCGGGAACTGATACTCATAAGGAAGAAATTAAATCATTAATAGAAGAAAAGATCGGTAAGACAATTGAAATCGAAGTACGTCATGTGGAAGAAGGACGTAGATTCGAAGACAGTTTTGTGGATATAGAAAAATTGGTTCAAATGGATCTTACAATTGAAGACTAGGAGGAAATAAGATGGCAAAACGTGGAGGATTTCCAGGCGGAGCAATGCCAGGGAATATGGCAAACTTGATGAAACAGGCTCAGAAGATGCAAAGACAGATGGAAGAGCAACAAAAAGAGATGGAAACAAAAGAATTTACTGCAACTGCAGGTGGCGGTGCAGTTGAGATAACCGTTTCCGGAACAAGAGAAGTTTTAAAAGTGAAATTAGCAGAAGAAGTAGTTGACCCGGATGACATTGAAATGTTAGAAGATTTAATTGTGGCGGCTACAAACGAGGCACTTCGCAAAGTAGAAGAAGCGTCTGCATCTGCAATGTCAAAATTGACAGGTGGATTAGGTGGAGGAATGGGCTTACCATTCTAGGTGTTAGGATATGGATTATTACAGTAGTCAAATTAGTAAATTAATTGAAGAATTGTCCAGACTTCCGGGGATTGGAGCGAAGACAGCTCAACGCCTTGCCTTTCATATTATAAATATGCCGAAGGAGCAGGTAGAACAATTAGCCGGAACGATGACACAAGCGAGAAACAATGTGCGTTATTGCAAACAATGTTTCACGCTTACGGATCAGGAACTCTGTCCAATCTGTAGCAATTCAAAGAGAGATTCGAAGACGATTATGGTAGTAGAAACTAGCAGGGATTTGGCGGCGTATGAAAAAACCGGCAAATACGAAGGTGTCTATCATGTGCTTCACGGAGCAATCTCGCCGATGCTTGGAATTGGACCTGGAGATATAAAATTAAAGGAATTGATGGAACGTCTTCGTGATGATGTGGACGAGGTTATCGTAGCAACGAACTCCAGTCTGGAGGGAGAAACCACGGCGATGTTTATCAGCAAATTAATCAAACCAATTGGGATTAAAGTAAGCCGAATTGCAAGCGGTGTTCCGGTTGGTGGAGATTTGGAATACATTGATGAAGTGACGCTTCTTCGAGCCCTTGAAGGAAGAACTGAAATTTAAAGGAAAGCAGGAGGAAATTATGAACAAGTTAGAATTAAAGAAAATCGCTAACGAAGTCCGCAAAGGTATCGTAACTTCTGTGCATAGCGCAAAAGCGGGGCACCCGGGCGGCTCATTATCAGCAGCAGATATTTATACATATCTGTATTTTGTGGAGATGAATGTTGATCCAAAGGAACCAAAAAAGGCAGATAGAGATAGATTTGTATTGTCAAAAGGTCATACGGCACCAGGTTATTACGCAACCTTGGCACAAAGAGGATTTTTCCCAGTAGAAGATTTGGTAACACTTCGTAAAGTAGGTTCATATTTGCAAGGGCATCCTTGTATGCAACATATCCCGGGTGTTGATATGTCATCGGGTTCTTTAGGACAAGGTATTTCGGCAGCAGTTGGTATGGCAATTTCAGCAAAACTGTCAAACGATGATTATCGCGTATACACATTATTAGGTGATGGAGAAATTCAAGAAGGACAAGTGTGGGAAGCTGCAATGCTTGCAGGACATAGAAAACTGGACAACCTTGTGGTAATCGTAGACAACAATGGTTTGCAAATCGATGGAAATATTGCGGATGTATGTAGTCCATACCCAATTGACAAGAAATTTGAAGCATTTAATTTCCATGTAATCAATATTGATGGACATGATTATGATCAAATCGAAGCAGCATTTAAAGAAGCAAGAGAAACAAAAGGACAACCAACAGCAATTATTGCTAAGACAATCAAAGGTAAAGATGTTTCCTTTATGGAAAACCAAGCATCATGGCATGGAGTAGCGCCAAATGATGACCAATATGCTCAGGCAATGAAAGATTTAGAGGAAGTAGGTGAAGCGTTATGTCAGATGTAAAAAGAATTGCAACTCGTGAGAGTTATGGTAATGCATTAGCAGAATTAGGAAAAGAACATGACGATTTCGTCGTATTAGATGCTGACCTTTCTGGAGCTACAAAGACAGGTATTTTTAAGAAAGCCTTTCCAGAACGTCACATTAACTGTGGTATCGCAGAAGGAAATATGATGTCAGTTGCAGCAGGTATTGCTACAACGGGTAAGGTTGCATTTGCAAGTTCATTTGCAATGTTTGCAGCAGGACGTGCATTTGAGCAGGTTCGTAACTCAATTGGATACCCTCATTTAAATGTAAAAATCGGAGCAACACATGCAGGTATCTCTGTTGGTGAAGATGGTGCAACACATCAGTGTAACGAAGACATCGCTTTGATGCGTGCAATTCCGGGGATGGTTGTTATTAACCCGGCGGACGACGTGGAAGCAAGAGCAGCAGTAAAAGCAGCTTATGAATATGAAGGACCAGTATACCTTCGTTTTGGTAGACTTGCAGTTCCAGTAATCAATGATAACGAAGATTATAAATTTGAAATCGGGAAAGGTATCGTTCTTCGTGAAGGAAAAGATGTGACTTTGATTGCAACAGGTCTTGAAGTGGCAGAAACAATAGAGGCTGCAGAAATGTTGGCTGCAGATGGAATTGATGCAAAAGTTATCAATATCCATACAATTAAGCCATTAGATGAAGATTTGGTTGTGGCAGCTGCAAAGGAAACAGGAAAGGTTGTTACAATAGAAGAGCATTCAGTAATCGGTGGTCTTGGAAGTGCAGTGTGTGATGTACTTGCTGAAAAAGCACCAACAAAAGTAATGAAAATCGGTGTAAATGATGTGTTTGGCGAATCTGGACCAGCATTGGCATTGATTAAGAAATATGGATTGGATGCAGAAAGTATCTACAATAAAGTAAAAGCATTTATATAAGAGTGGCGAAAAATCACAAGGAGAGTAGAGAGATAAAATCTACTCTCCTTTTTTGTCGAACATTTTTTGTTTTCAGTGACACCATATGATAAAATCAGCGAAACCTATATGCTAATATGTTGGAAATGTAACAGTTCAGTCATGCAGCTCGAATCCGCGTTGCTACTTCTCGCTTGGGCAGAACGCCAAATGTCAAATATCAGAATTGACAGCTTACATGCAAGCATGACGCGTCTAATTCAGATATTTGCCGCATGGCTGAACTGGTAGCAAAAAACGTAATGAGGTGATAGAAATGAAGAGACAAATTCCAAAAAATGTCAGGCAAATAGGAAATGTAAGTGATAGCTCCAAGATATATGTGGAAGACTATGTGGATACTTTTTTTAATCAACTATGTGGTAAAGCTACTCAGGAAATGATAGGAGCTTTCTTGATTGGGGAAACGGTACAAGAGGAGGAACAAGATTACATATATGTTTACGGTGCCATACAAATGAAGGAACTCCTAGTTAAGGGGAAAGAATTTATTATAGAGGAAAATGTGTGGAAAAATGCATGTGAGACATGCAAAGAATATTTTGGCAATGCAGAAATTCTAGGATGGTTTATTGCAGGCGGAGAAAATAACGTAGAGGTGAATCATAATATCAAAAAGATTCATCAGAAATATTTCCACAGGGAAAAGAGCCTTTTTATTACTAAGAATGCAAGAGATAAAGAGGAAAAATTCTACATATATAAATTCCGAGACATGATGGAGTGTGGCGGACATTATGTTTATTATGAAAAGAATCTGGAGATGCAGAATTATATGATTGCCTCCAGAAAAAGAAGCGGATTTACACCCAGCGAAATTATTGAAGATAGGGTTACTAAAAACTTTAGAAACTTAGTAAGGGAGAAAACAGAGCAAAACGAGCAACGCGCACATTCCCGAATGGTTTATGCTATGAGCACATTTCTGGTACTGGTAGTTTTGGTGATTGGGGTTACGATGATTAATAATTACGACAAGATGAAAAGTGTACAGAACTCCTTGGACAAGCTGACGCAAAACGTTTCGAAGGTTGACAAACAAGAGAAGGAAGAAAAAGAAGAAGATAGCGTGGAAGTACTGGGAGATATTGTGTCTTCAAGCAAAGAGGAAGACAAGGACACCACAGGAGACGTACAAGAAGGTGATGTAAAAGAAGAAGATACGCAAGAAAGCAATTCGCAAGAAGGAGATACACAGGAAAGCGAAATGCAAGAGGGAGATGCACAGGAAGGAGATACCCAAGAGGCAGGAGACGCCGTACAGGATAGTACGCAGCAACAACAGCCGCCAGAAACAACGACGACAAAAACATATATTGTAAAAGAGGGAGATACGTTAGAAAATATAAGCAGAAAAGAGTATGGTGACATCACACACATAGAAGCAATTTGCAAATTGAATAAACTGGAGGATGGAAACTTAATCTTTATCGGACAAAAATTACTACTACCATAATAAAAAATGTGTTATACTGATATGCATAAAAGGATAAAGGGATGCATAGCATGAAAAAAAGTAAGAGATTAATTATTCTGGTGGTTGCTATCGTTTTAGTGTTGGTGACGATTGGAGGATATTATTTTATAAAGTATCAAACATTTGATTATATAGAAATCGCAAAGAGTCACGAAAACACAAGTACTGATAATGCGAATTACAAACGGTGTTTGGATGGCATTTTGCGTTACAGTAGAGATGGGGTTGCGCTTCTTTCGGAGACAGGGGAGGAGATTTGGAATCAACCGTGTCAGATGAATAATCCAATTGTGGAGGTTTGTGGCAATTGCGTGGCCATCGGAGACAAAGGTGGGACAAGCATTTTGGTATTTCATAAAAAAGGCTTAAAGGGGGAAATTCATACACCTCGCCCGATAGAAAAAATTGCTGTTTCATCACAGGGAATCGTCAGTGCAATCTTAAAGGATGAAGAAAAGCCTCTTGTTATGTGTTACGATGCAGTTGGAAATGTATTGGTGCAGAATGAAGTGTCTCTCACAACTATGGGATACCCAATGGATGTTGCAACGTCTTGGGATGGTAAAACACAGATAGTTTCTTATTTATATACAGAAGAAAATAAGATTACAACAAAGATAGCATATTATTATTTTGGGGAATTTGATTCGGAAAAGAAAGGATTCCCTGTTTATGAAACAGAGTTTTCAAACACAGTGATTCCGGTGGTTTCGTATGTAAATGAAAACACATCTGTTTTAATCGCTGATAATGGTATTCATTTTTACAAGGGAGTAAAAAAAATAGAAGAAATCACACGAGTAGAATTCAAAAAAGAGATTCAAAGTGTGGCGTATGGAGATGAGCTGATTGCGGTTCTCGCAAGGAATGATAAGCAGGCTGATTATAAATTACATATTTATAATGTAAAAGGCAAACTGCTCTCGACAGTCGATGTAGAAAAAGAGTATTCCAAAATGCAAGTATCGGATGGACAGATTATCTTGCATGATGGGCAAATGTGCAGCATATACCATAAAGAAGGAATTTACAAATTTGAGGGAAATATGGAGGAAAATATTTTGGAGATATTCCCTATTGTTGGTCTTAATAAATACATGATGATAAATGCAAGTGGTTTTCATGAAATACATCTTGCGAAATAGGAGAGGATAAAAATGAATGCATTGTTGATAATTGTAGGAATTGTTTTTTTGCTGAGTGTGATAATTGGATACAAAAGAGGATTGGTTAAAATTATAGCATCACTATTAGCAACGTTGGTGTGCATTGTTTTAGTATTTTTAATATCGCCGAGTGTAAGTAAGTGGATTCAGGAGTCAACTCCACTTCGTGAGACGGTGAAGAATAAATGCATTGAATTGTTCTTGCCAGATGAAACTACGGAGGAAGAGGCGTTACAGACAGAAATTAGAGAAGAGCAAAGAACTTTGATTGAAGGTGCTGATATACCGGATGTGATTAAAAAAATGCTTGTGGCAAACAATCATAATGTAGCATATGCAACATTAGGTGTTCAAACATTTAGCGAATATATCGGGGCTTATATAGCAAAAGTGATAGCTGATATCCTGGCTTTCCTTATTACATTTATTGCGGTGTTTATTATCGTGAGAATTGCATTGGGAATGTTGAATATCGTTGATAAAATTCCTCTTGTAGGAGGTGCCAATCATCTGGTGGGCGGCATTTTGGGAGCCGGAATAGGAATCTTAATAATTTGGATTCTGTTTATTGTTATTACTTTATTATATAATACGTCACTTGGGGTGGCATGTATGAAGGGAATTTCAGAAAGCGAAATACTAACAAAACTTTATGATAGCAATATCTTATTGAAATACATAACAAAGTTCTAATAGATGCTGTTTTTTGCTTTTTTGTGCCGGCTGGGTATAAAACTCCATTTTTAATGATAAATACCCAGAAACAGCCTCAAAACACATTAAAAACAAGCTAAAATACAGTTGAGTTTCTATAAATATTATATATTACACACATAATACCCATGATTTCCAAAAATCATGGGTATTTTATCCCTTCACGTAGGCGTTTATAGAAAGTCGGTTATTAAAAATCTTAATTATACCCATTGTTTCATGGAAACAAACTGCTAAAACTTTTTTTATATATAAAATGTATAATATGGAAAAGATAGGGAAAACTCTATTTGTGTAACAGAATTTTATGCCTAAAACAAATTGTACAAATTGTTTGAAAAAATTTTGAAGTTTTTTTAAAAAAAGTTGTTGACAACGATTTTAGGGTGTGATATTCTAACTAGGCTGTCGCAAGAGAGCAGCGAGAACATTGATAATTAAACAATAGATGACAATAAACGAATTCCTGAAAATTTCTGAAAAAACAGAGAACTGGCGAGCGAAGAAAACCGGATGAAAATTTATTTTCAAAGAGGTTTGCAAGCGAGCATTGGGCGAAGCCCCATGAACGAGAAAGCGAAGCTTTCGAGTGCATGAACAGTTCGAAGTGTGAGAAAATTCAAGAA
>JAZOMR010000026.1:0-3363 GCA_045654105.1 Faecalimonas sp.
CATGTCTTTGTTGTATATAGCACCAGCATAGCCGACAAATCTTTCACTTACAGTCTTATCATTGTAGGCAAATGGAAAGTAGAATTCATATTCTGTGTCATCGCGAAAAAACAAATTGTATAAATTATCTTCTTCCGACCAGTTTAAATATCTCATTTCTTCAAATTCATCTAACACTCGGTCTGTTTTTAATTTTAAACTCATCTTATTACCTCGCTTTCTTATTTGCTAGTAATATAGATGATGTAAATGTAAACTTTTTTGCCCGAGTATGTTATTTATTATCCAGTTTCGGAAAAATGCGTTGGCACTGTAACCACTCCACAATGGTGGAACTAAACACTAATATTTTCACTTTCAAAAGTCGTTTGGTTGAGTTATAATAGAAACTGACAAATTTGAAGTTGTGAATTTAGTAATTTCTATTTTATGGCTATGATAAAATGTTATTTTTATGAAGAAACGAGGTTATGATATGTATATATATAGCGAATATTTGAAGAAAAGAATAGAAGAGATTGCTGTTCAAGTTAAGGAAAGAACAAAAGGAATAGTAAGTTACGAAGAATTTATTGCTATACCCTATTTTGGAAATATTATTTTACGTTTTAATCTCGAAATGGAGCATTATGTAATAGATGATTTGGATAATTATGAGAAACTTTTATATGATATTGTAGGTGATGAATTTTTAGTAGATTTTATGGGCTCTGTATATAAGAAGGTTGGTGTTGATTTTTCCAATCAGGAAGAACAATATGCTAAAATGGCTGAAAAATATAAAGATGAATGTATCGAAAGTTCGATACATGCGGTTGGAATTCGAGATGATGCCAAAATATTATTAGATAAAGCTGGAATTGACAATAATAAAGATGTATGGGAAATACAAGTTGATGATAATGACTTGGTTCTTCTAATTTTGGGAGATAACAATAGGAAGATTAAAGAGATTTCAGATCAGAGAAATTTATATGTTGGCGAAGTAAATAAAACAAGTTGTACGGGATTGATTAAAGCTACATACTATGCAAAAAGAAATCATATATCAGTCGCAAGAATTTTGCTTGAATCATAAAGAAATTGATATTTTTGATGTGAAGAAATAGATAAAATACAATTTGTTGACATTGGATAATTTGAATTTACGGAGGGATTTTAATGTATTATCACGCATCACAGATTGCTGATATAGAAGTTTTAGAGCCAAGAGCATCTAACCATAATACTCCACTCATATATTTTTCAACTAAAAGAGAAAATGTGTTAGTTTATTTAAGTAATGCTATTGAAAAACATTGTAAAGAAACTGGTTTTACTCACGATGGCAAATGGCATAAATGGGCATCATATGGTTTTGAATCCGATGGAACATTAAGGATAGACGAATACTACCCTAATGCTATAGAAGATACATACAAAGGTGTATCAGGTTACATTTATTACACGGATACTGTTTGTGAAACAGAGGGCAATATAAATATCAACAATGTTGTTATAACATCTAAACCTGTTTTTGTAAGTGCTTTTGAGTTTGTTGAAGATGCATATTCGGAAATACTTAAAGCATTTGAAGCAGGTCTAATAAAAATTCGCAGATATGAAGATATGAGCGATAAAATGTTATCTTGGATTGAAACCACTATAAAGAATGAATATAAAGAAGCGGAAAACGAACCCGACTATCAATATTTCTTGAAGGCAAAATTCAGTTTTCTTAAATAGCGCTTTTTAATTATCAAGTAAGAGTTAGCGTTTTTGATAAATTCCAATTTGTATAATTGACTAAATGAGTAAAAACAATATTTTGTTCTTGCAATAGAAACGTTTTTATAATATAATGAATCTCGGTTGGAAAATCAAATCCAACCACAATAAGAAATGCTTGTCGGTTAAGAAATCGGGTTTTGGGATGACCTATGGGTTGGGTTTCTAATTCAGATGTTGCAAAGCCCTTTCTTTTCAGTGTATTTTTGAAGTCGTGGGAGTTCGAATCCCCGATGCTTCATTTAGTAAATTAGTGGAAGTACTGAAAAATCAGCACTTCCGCTTTTTTTTAATCTCAATCAACTGATTGCCCGATGATTTCCTATAAACAAGCACACATTTCTTTGAAAAAGTCCTCATCACTTGATATATCTTTGTAGTAAGCATTGAATGTTGTTTGTATATTTTCGTGTCCTGCAAACGCTCTAACGCTGTCTTTGTTTGTGACATTATCAAGCAGAGTGGAAACTACACAACGTCTGATTTTGTGAGTGGATTTCTTGATAATATCTGCCATTTCACAGTACTTGTATAAACGGTCATTTACTCGTTGCCTTTTGAAATTCTTTCCGTTCTTGTCAGCAAAAATAAATTCACTTGTAATGTGGTGTTCCTTATTCCATTTCTTGACATCATCTAAAATAGATACGGCTTCGTGACTTAAAGGAAGTATTCTATCGCCTGCTTTTGTCTTGGTGTATTCCACAATCTCGTGAATAGTACGTTTTTTGCCGTTCTCGTGCATTGTATAACAAATTTCTTGCCGTTGCACACAAATCGTGTTGTCTTGGATATCAGACCATTTTAACGCAATCAATTCACTTACACGCAGACCAAGTTGGAAAGCAAGTAAAAGAGCAAAAGGAATACTGATATCATAATTGTTTCTATCATTTGTAATTACTTCCTTGATGAGTTCAGACTCTTTTGTAGTAAAGACCACTTCTTCTTTGCGTTTCTTCTTTGGTGGCACAAGATGAGCCGTAGAGATTTCTGCTAAGTCCACAGGGTTTTCCGTAATGTATTTCTTTTTACGAGCATATTTGAACACACCATTTAACAGACTTTTGAGATTTTTATATCCTTGTAGTTTCAGTTTGTGTTGGATAATTGCATTATGTAGGAAATTTTCCACATCAAAACTATCTATGTGGGAAAGTGGCTTCTTTGCAAAATCTGTACTTTCTACAAAACGAGTAAAATCTGTTCCCATACGAGCATAAGCCGTTGCTTTTACTTTCGTCTTGTAAGCCGTATCGTACCATTCGTGGTAGATATTTTCAAAAGTTCTAGCCTGCTTGTCTAGGTAATTCTTATATATTTTGTTTTCAAGGTCCATTTTTGATTTTGCCGTTATCTGTCTACGCTTATTGTTTTTCGTTTCATCGTAGACATAGGTTAAATAATAAGTTTCCCCATGTTTTATCATTTCCGTAATCTTGTATGGGTGCTTCTCAATAACACTTTTCTTATTCATTTGTTCTAACCAATCAGCAAGACCATTTTCATTGTTGAGGTTAATACTATCGCTTTCTTTGATAAATTGCAATAGTTCTGTTGATACTTTCATATAATCGTTCATATTCATTCCCTTTC
>JAZOMR010000027.1:0-10109 GCA_045654105.1 Faecalimonas sp.
CCGATAGGTAAGAAGCATTTCTTCATAGACTGTCTGTTTTCCCGTCTCTTCCCGCTGCAGTTCATAGTTTTGCACGATTTTCTCCCACGCATTTTTTACGGTAGTTCCGGTATCCAGCAGCATGGTAAACTTGCTTATCATGCCGGGATATTCCCTTATTAAGTCCTCTCTCCTACGTTTTTCTTTTTGCTTCACTTTTTCCCTGTCTCGATAGACCAGATACACCGCACTTACGCTTCCAATTAGCAGAATGTAATACCAGCGATATTCTTTTTTTACCTTCCAAGTGAGCTGTTTCCCCTTCAGCTTCTGAGGTAGTCGAAAGCCTTCTTCCTCTCTGGTTGACGCTTCCCTCTCCTCCACCTCCTGTTTCACTTCGTAAAGGAACTGCTCCGTACCCTCTCTGGTTGGTGCAAACACCATCATGTTTCTTACATAAGCGGTTTGCTCCTCCCCATAGGAAATGGTGCCTCGAAGCCTTACCAAAGTCCCCTCCGTTGTAAGCCTGTCCTGTCGAAGCTCTCCCTCAATACTCATGACCTCATAGGTATCTAAATCCCACTGAATATTGACCGGATAATCTTCCAGAGCAGTTACCAGTTTCAGGTCGGACTCAATGCGATTAAAACTTTTATTTTCACCCAAAACTACGTTATCTAATTTTTCCATAACCTTTTGAAAAAGCTGCTGCACCTCTTCTTTTGTGTATCTTTGCTCCTCAACCTCAAGCTGAAGCTTTTGTTTTTCATCCTCATCCTCAATAATCAATTCATACTCCTGCGTCTTACTCCCCTCCCCGTAAGTATTCCTGGTAACAAAGGTTTCGCCATCTTTTGGAAGCAGCTCCACCGCCAACACCACAAGGGTTAAAAGCAGAGTCATTACAATAATCTTTTTCACATGCTTCATATTTACACCTCGATTTCCACAATGCGCCTACCCATCTCATAAGCCACCAGATAGACAAGGAGACAAATGCTCATAATGATGACGCCGGCGAGATTTCCATATAGCACATCCAGAAATTCAGGAAAGCTGATTTTCATATACAGCACCATCCCCAAAGGAATCATGGTCATAATCTTAAGCTCCAGCTTTTTCCCGGATACCAGAGTTGTAATCTCTCGCTCCACATCGATTTTCTCACCCATCTGCCGAACCGCGTTTCGAATAATTTCCATGGTATCTCCTCCGCTTCGCTTTGCCATGTTAAACACAGTCACAAATGTTTGCACATCCTCATCTGCGGTTCGCTGGGCGAAGTCTTGCAACACCGTTTCCACGGAGACATTCATCTGCAGCTGCCGAATCATGTAAGAAAACTCCCGCAAAATCATGTCGTCCTTCTTGTAGATTCCTTTCAAATCCTTGATGGTCTCCCGCATGGCATTTTCTACGGAATAACCAACGTTTAATGCTGCCGAGAGAGACTGAATGGCCTCTTTAAACTGCAACCGAAACTTGGACTGTTTCTTTTTTACCAACTGCTTTTCCCATGATTTGATATACCAGATAAGGTACGGTGAAAATAGAATTGTACATATCCATGTGCCATAGAATAGGTACGAAATTATCCCAATTAACAGGATTCCTTTTGCCAACGCCAGCAGATACTCCATGTTACGAATATCCTGCTGCCAATAATTTTTCTTTCTTTTGTATTTCATGAACCTTTACCCATTCCCCTTGAATTTTTCCATCCACAACTTCCCTTTCTTGAAATTCGTATAAGGTCTGCAATTTAATCTCTCCATTCTCATATCCAAGGATCTCCACAATCTGCAGCACCTTTCTGCTCTTATCACGGAGCCGCCCCAAATGAATGATGATATCAATGGCAGAGGCTATCTGCCTTTGTACTGCCGCCAGCGGAAGCTCCATTCCCATCAGCACCATGGTCTCCAAACGACTTAACATATCTCTCGGACTATTGGCATGTCCGGTGCTGGCACCGCAATGGCCCGTATTTAAACTCTGCAACATGTCAATGGCTTCACTTCCTCTTACCTCTCCCACGATAATCCGGGATGGTCTCATTCGCAGGGCGGCTTTGAGCAAATCCCGCAGGGAAATCTCTCCGCTTCCTTCTACATTTGCGTTTCTTGCCTCTAACCGGACCAGATTGGGAACCCCTTCTATGCGAAGCTCTGCACTGTCTTCAATTGTGATAATGCGCTCATCCTTTGGAATATAGTTGGAAAGTGCGTTTAGAAATGTGGTTTTACCCGGAGCCGGTGCCGCCGCTAATAAAGATATTGTATTTGGAGGCCACCAGCTCCTCTAAGAATCTATCGATTTCCTGACTCATTGACTCTCGTCTTACCAGCTCCTTCATGGTCATTGCTTCCCTTGAAAACTTACGAATCGTAACAATGGGACCATTTAGTGCAATTGGATATAACACTACATTTACCCTGGAACCATCGGAAAGTCTGGCATCCACAATAGGCGAGGCCTCATTTACCATTCGGTTCGCACCTGCCACAATCTGCTGAATCACATCCTCCAGCTTAAGCCTGTCGGCAAACCGCTTCTGCAGTTGATATAAACCACCTTCTTTTTCGATGAAAATGTGTTCCGTCCCATTAATCATAATCTCTGTAATCTGGTCGTCCTCCAGTAGCTCCTGCAGAATGTCCAGTTTTCGGAAGGCGTTAAATAAGTCCCTTCCAATATCACCTTTTTCCCGCAATGAAATATAATCCTCTTTGCCATTTTCATTGAGCACACGGCGTATCACTTCCATCAGTTCATCATCCTCAACCTCTTTTGACAAATCCATCTCTTGTAAAATCTTTTCGTGTAGTTCTTCCACATTTATCATTTAGCATTCCTCCTTCATTAGTATTCTTGCAAACCCTTCCGGATTCTGTGGCATTACAAACTGGTATGTAATCCGTTTCAGCTTCTCCAGTTTGAGTTGCTCCACATTGTCCTGATACTGCTTTAGCTTTCGCCTTGAATTTTCATCCTCTAAAACCGGCATATACACACGGTCACACAGCTCCAGTAAAGGGAATAACCCTTGCACACTCTCACCCACATCCAAGACCACCATCTCATACAGGCTATTTTCTAACAATTGGGTTATAAGGGCTTCCCATTCCTCCCAGGTAACCTCCTTCAAATCCAACACAACCGGAATCGGGGGTACCACGTCTAATCCCTCATCTTCTTTTACCGCTGCTTGTAACCGAATCCCAAGATTGCCATTGCCCTGCCGCAGATAATAAAGCAGATCTCCCAGATTCATGTTGGTATCCTGAGACACCTCCATGCCCGCATACTCTTCTAAATTCAGGTACAGTACCTTCTTTCTTTTGGCACACTCTTTTCCCAGCGCCAAGGCAAAAGTGGTCTTCCCAACCCGATGAATGGGGGAGTAAACAGCTACCATTCTTGCCCGTTCCTTGTTCATGCACCGCATGACATTTTCCTTGGTTCTATCCACATAGAACTCAAACACTTGACGAATAATTTCGTCTGCGCATTGGTATTTCCCAATGGCCCATTCTTCCTCGCCTAAATCCGCCACCTTGCCCCTGGCCAGAACAAAAACCTGATTGGCACCGATTTGGGTGCGCTGGGCGTAAGTAATCTCTTCATCCACAATGAAAATGTGAATCTTTTTCGCTTGCTCAAGCTCCAAAACGCGCTCAAAGCTGCTACATACATACACCTTTACCGCCAAATCTTCACGTTCCGCAATGTTTTCTCCAAGGCCATTTGCATAACGAATTTCGCGATCACAAATCACAACATTCTTGTCACTCAAATGTATCATCCTCGTTTCTTATTCAATTTTTCTTTTGGATTGTTAGCCTGAAAACGGCTTTTTAGAAAGTTAAAATTCTAGAACAACTTTTCTTGTACGTCGTATTATAGTCTTGCTTTTTTAAATTGTCTAGTGCTTTTTTGTAAAAGATTTAAGTTTGTGCAATTTCTATAAAATTGGGAGTGAAACGATACCATAAAGCATGGCCACTCCAGGTAAGCCTAAAAAACCGGAAGCAAGAAAAGAAATCGCGTTAAATCCTACCTTTATAGCGATTTGTTCTTGTGCCAGAAACTGATTTGCAAAAAATATCAGTCCCATTCCCAAAATCGCCCTTATGATAAAATTTACCAAAAATTGTCCTTTTTGTTTCATAGAAAATTTTTCCTTTTTTATCATCTTATGCAACGATTTTGTAAATATTTTCTAGTATTCTTGTCTATAATATAAAAAAGGGGATGAGTAGATATGCATTTATTTCAAAAAACACTCCCAAAAGATACGGAAAATAAAGAACTATTAGAAGAAATTGAACGTGTAAAAATGCAAATGGAGAATGCGCATTATAATTTTCAAAACGCAATGGACCCGGATTTGATTGATTGTTATATTTTTGAGAGTAACGCAGCCTGGAAAAGGTATCGTTTTTTACTGAAAGAAGCAAAGAAGGGACTGTAGCTTTGTACAGTCCCTTCGGGCTTAAATCGTAAATTTAATTTCTCTTCCGGTTCTTTGATATTGCCTATATGTAACACCTGCAGCCTCCATCATTCTCTTCGATGCTTTGGTGGCCGGTGTGTCTGCATATTTATCACTGTCATAAATGACTTCCTTAATTCCACACTGAATAATGGCTTTCGCACACTCGTTACATGGGAACAGAGAAACATAAAGCTTCGCCCCTGCAAGGCTTCCGCCACTGTAGTTTAAAATCGCATTCAACTCGCTGTGTGCCACATAGAGATATTTGGTATCTAATGGGTCCGCACAGTCTCTGTCCCATGGAAATTCGTCATCGGAACAGCCTTTTGGGAAACCGTTATATCCCATAGAAAGAATCTTGTTATCCTGACTCACAATACAACATCCCACTTGTGAATTCGGGTCCTTTGAGCGCATTCCGGAAAGAATGGCAACTCCCATAAAATATTCATCCCATGAAATGTAATCGGTTCTTTTACTTGACATAAATTTATCCTCCGTATAACTTTTTATTCAATCAAGCCTATTCTACGTATGTGTCTTTCGTCTTCTGAAAATGGAGTATTTAAGAAAATATCCACCATCTTTACAGCCAGCTCCGGACCAACCACTCTGCCGCCTAATGCAATCACATTGGTGTCATTGTGTAATCTGGTAGCTTCTGCCGAGAAACAATCCGAGCATAACGCGCATCGGATCCCCTTCATTTTGTTTGCCGCAATGGAAATTCCAATTCCTGTTCCGCAAATCAAAATACCTTTTTCGCATTTGCCATCTAAAATTGCCTGTCCAACTTTTTTTGCAATAATCGGATAATCAACCGCTTCACCGTCACAGCCAAAATCCTGGTATTCTAACCCATTTTTTTCTAAGTATTTTATAATCTCTAATTTCAGACCATATCCACCGTGGTCACATCCAATTGCTATCATACGTTTTTAGCCTCCTCGTTCAGTTTCTCTGCTAATATTGTGATTAACTCCTGTAATAATTCAAAATTGCTGCCATATACTTGAAGTGGTTGTCCCATTGACGATTCAACTACTCGCTCATCATCAATATACTCACTTAAAGTATGTACATTTTTAACATTTTCATAATTAGCAACTATTTTCCATTTCTGTGCTTCCTCAAATGTAAGCACAAGAGTTTCGTCATCTAAGTCTTCTTCTGTAAGCGGTGTCGCTTCATGAGATGCCAAAGTCATCTGCTTGCTTCTCATAATCGCCTCTGCCTTTTGGTTGGCCGGTTCTGGGAAAAGAACCACCAGTCCGCGGGAACCAATTCGATACTCCTGAAGCAAATCTGTGTGTCTCAGAAGCTCTGCTGCCATCGGTCCTCTGGTACTATCCGCATTGCTGACAAATAGAATTCGTCTATATTTCTGCAATCGCGTAATATTGGATGCTTGAATCGTATGGTGTCCTGCTGCCTTCTCCAGACGATTCATGATGGCATAACCTATTCCGTCTGCCTCGAATGCTTCGCTGTAAATGTAGCTCACATCCTCCTCGTCAAACTCACGGAGCACCTTATACAGATTCTTGGCAATTGTATTTTCATTGCTTCTGGAACCAATATTTTTAATAACTCCTGTTGAATAGGAATCTATCGTTTCATTTGTTGCAATAATTCCAACCTTGTATCCCAATCGTGTCTGCTCATAGGCAATCTGTTTGATTGCTTTTACAGCTTCACTGGTCTCACCCTCCACAATAATGAGTTGGGCATTCGGTGCGTAATGGCGATACTTCATACCCGGCGCCTTCGGTGCCTCATTTGCATCATCTGACAGAAGGGCTTGGTCTACTGAAATCTCTCCAATGACTTCCTCTATCATTTCTTTGGTAATGGCACCCGGTCTTAAAATCATCGGTGGTTCTACGGTCATATCAAGAATGGTAGATTCCACTCCGATATCCACCGTTCCACCATCAATAATCATCTCAATCTTTCCGTCCAAATCGTCTGCCACATGCTGGGCACTTGTCGGACTTGGTCTTCCGGAAGTGTTCGCACTCGGTGCTGAAATATAGCCACCGCCTGCTCGAATGACCGCTCTTGCAATCTCATCCGTCGGCATACGAACTGCAACAGTGGACAAGCCACCAGTCGTCCCAAATGGTACAATATATTGTTTTTCAAAAATCAGTGTGAGAGGACCCGGCCAAAACCGTTCAACAATCTGCTTTGCCTTATCCGAAATATTTCTGGCAACAATTGGCAAATCCTCTACATCTGCAATGTGAACAATTAATGGATTGTCAGAAGGGCGCCCTTTTGCAGCATAGGTCTTTTTCGCAGCATTCTCATCAAGTGCATTGGCTCCTAATCCATACACGGTTTCCGTTGGGAATGCTACGAGACCACCTTGCTTTAAGATCGCGCCTGCCTGCTTCAATATTTGTTCATCTAATTGATATCTGTCAATTTTTTCGATTCTCGTTTCCATAAAATTTATTATAACACTATTTGTTGTATTTATCTAGCCTTCATTTTTTTGATGGAAAGGTCCGCTACTCCTGCCCACTTTCTGCCTCGCTTTCACCATTACCATTCATCCACCTTATTACACCTTCACAGATTGCCTGTGCCAGCTGGTCTTGATAATCCTCCTGTGTCAGCTTTGCTGCTTCGTCGGGATTTGTAAGGAAACCACATTCCACAATAATGGTTGGAACTTGAGTGTTTTTTAACATAAAGTATGTATCGTTTTCTTTTATCTGTCTTGTATTTGTCGGGTCAACGGTTCGCAGCTGCTCCTGCACAATGGATGCCACATCCTCTGCTTCCGGTGTAATTGTGTGGTAGAATACCTGCGCCCCTTTAATCTTTTCATCTGGATAGCTGTTCTGATGAATGCAAAGTGCTAGCTTCGGCTTAGTTTCATTGATAAGCTGAACACGTTGATTTAAGTCTTCCTTCTTGGCATCCGGAACCTTGTCGTTGGTACGGGTCATCACAATCTTAATTCCTGCTTCTTCTAACAGTTTCTTCACCTTTTTTGCAATCTGCAGATTCAAATCTTTTTCTAAAACATCGTTGATTCCTACTTTTCCAGGGTCTTCCCCGCCATGTCCCGGGTCAACTACAATCACAACCTGATCCTTTTTAGCCTTTTTCTCCTCTTTTGAAACATTTGCCGTCAGCTCACTCAGTTTCCAACTGGCAATAATTGCCCCCATTAACAGGAACAGAATCATAAATAGTTCAATCTTCCTTTTCATGCATACACTCCAAACGTTTTTTGTAAAAGTATATGCAAAAGCTTCTTTTATTAGACTTCATTCAACAGCAACTGAGATGGTGTATTTATAGCAAAAGACGGAAAGGGCTTGAAATGAACTCTTCCCGTCTTATCTCTCTATACTTATTTTTCTATTATTTCATTATTTGAATGATTTGACTTCTTTAATGCGTTTAGCATTTTTAGATTTTCTTTTTCCGGAACTGGAATCTTGATATTGAATAAAAACTTAACAAACCAAATTACTATTAAAAATATGATGATTGGAATCGCACAGTATGTAATAATAAATAGCGCAATGACATCAATAAAATTATTGACTAATTGTTTCACCTTTTCACCTGCATTTGCCACACCATCTTTAATCTTATCTGTAAAAGATTCCCACCAATTTTTTTCTTTGTCTGATTCTTTCGAATCATCCATTTTTTCCACTTCATCGTTCAACTCGGTTACCATGCTCTGATTACTTTCATAAATCAAATCACTTATTTTTAAACTGAAAGGTATGATTGTGGATATCACCACTGCAAACACAACGATTTTAAGTGATAATACTCTTAATATATTTCTTTTTACAAAGACGGAAATAGCAAACAAGAGACACGCACCTGGAACTAAAATATTAAATGCCAAATATCCCAAAACAGTTAATAAAGATTTTTCTAATACCAACGCACACACTACAATTAACAAATATGAACCCATATCCATTATCTGATTTGCAATAGGTGTGGTGGCATCTCCCGGAATGGCAGCAAGCGCTGTCGATGCCGTTATAGTTGCCGTTGTAATTCCCATTACGGTTGCTTTTTTATCATCAATGGACTGAATTGTGTTCTTATAAGACTGCGGATCTGTCGCACGTTTTGCAATAACAAACACCGACACTAAAGCCAACGTTAAACATAGTAAAACCATCAATATCTTTTTCGTTATTTCTCTAGATAACAAATTTTTCATTTTATTCTATAGCCTCCTCATTGGTATCAAATTCTATATCACACTCTATATCAATAATATCTTCACTCTTTTCCTTATAGTTTGGATTACTCAGATATGTATCCTGAAGAACTTCTTTTAATTTATCACAACACGGTTTGAACGTTGCGTATGTCAGACCTCCTCCAACTACACCTCCAACTAATGGAATTGCTTTCTTGAAAAATCCTGCAAAAACTTCTTTCGTCATTTTCACACCAAACCACTTGCTAATACTTTTTACGATTGGATATATAGTTCCCTTTGTCAATGCTTTCTTTACCAGTTGCTTCTCTACTCCTGTTCCTAATGCTTTAGCAATTGCCAACAAGCCATTTTTTGCATTTGCAACACCAAACATAACGCCCATGCATAAAATAATTTGATTCATAGTTTCTGTATCAAAAGTTTGCTCTTCCTCCTTAAACTCTATTTGTGGGAACCCATATAAGTATAATAATTTCTGTGCAACTCTTAACATACATCCATAATATTGTGCAATATCTGCCGGAATCGTGGCTGCCATTGCTGCACCGCCCGGAGTTCCTAAAGCAGCTGAAATACCCGACACCTTCAATCTTTCGTTTTGAATAATAGATATTGCAACACTATCCAAATCTTCTCTACTGATGTTTGCTCGCATCGGATTAGATAGGATTGCTTCTTGTACAACACTTACATCATATTTGGTAGTCAATTCTTTTCTTAAGAATTTTTCTCGGTTAATACTTACTCCCGGAACTTTGAAAGCCATCAAAATAACATCTTCGATGTCTATTTGACCATCGCCATTAACATCAACAGCCTTAAAAACTGCTTCTTTAGTTTTATCCACGGTTTCTGTTGATTTTTTTATTACTACACTTGCCTTTTTGCCTAAATTTACAATTGCATCTGGCATTTTAGAATTAGACTCTTGTTTTTCCATTACTGTTTCCTCTCTTGAAATATATTCATTAACCGTTTTTCCCTCACGTAGAATAACTGGAAGTTATGGATAATACGGATTAGGTTTGAAGAACAAGATTACCAAATCCACAACTACTCCTATTCCAAACAGTCCTCCCGTAAATAGGTATAACATACCTAATAAAATCCTGCCTTCGTAGAATTTATGAATTCCTAAAACTCCTAGAAATAGACACAGAAAAAATGATACCCATTTGCTTTTTGCCATAATTTTTACCTCTCCTAACACAAACTAACATTCCCATTCTATACTATGTAAATTTCGCGAAATTTACATAGTATAAAATAGGACCAAATAAAAAAGTGTCTTTGACACTTCAACTCCCCTGCCCCTCATTCTTGAGGGGTTGGGGTTTTCTTTTTCCTTGTTTTCCTTCATAATAGTAGTATGAATATCTTACAAAAAATTTTTATTGACCATTATGAAGAAATGAT
>JAZOMR010000028.1:0-19706 GCA_045654105.1 Faecalimonas sp.
ATCGGTAGTAGAGTGATGGATGTCAGACCGTTTGCAAAAATCTTGAATGAAAAATTTCAAGGTAGAGGTGGCGGGAAGCCGGAGATGGTACAGGGGTCTGTAATCGGCGCAGAAGCGGAAATTCGTATGATAGTAGAAAGAACATTTGGATAAAGAGGCGAATGTGCCCAGGATTTGGATGTTACAAAAATGTTAAAAATATATTGCAAATACATGTCCGATGATATATAATTTTCGTAACGGTTCAGAGTTAAAGGTGTTTTCGAGGTTGGATCTGAACTGTTACAAGTTTTGCGGGAAATAGTGATAAGGTGTTATAAATGAAAAGATTATATAGAACATTGTTACTACTTGTTATGGCGTTTGTGATGCTTGGAACAACTGTATTTGCTACGCCGGCAAGTGATAAGGAAAAAGCAGAAAAAGAATTAAAACAAGCCAAAAGTAAGATGACAAGTCTTATGAAGAAGATCAATGAGGCAGAAAGAGACTTGGTAAAAGTCGGCGCAGCTATTATTGAGGCTGAAGAGGATTTAGAAGAGGCAGAGGAAAAGGAAAAAGAGCAATACGAATCCATGAAACGTCGTATTGTTGCTATGTATGAAAGCGGAAGCAGTTCTATGCTTGCAAAAGTACTAGAGTCCGGAAACTTTGCTGAGATGTTGAAGCAGATTGAAAATGTGCAGACACTTCATGAATATGACAGAGCTCAATTGGCAGAGTTTGTAAAGACAAAAGAGAAAATTGAAAGCCTGAAAGTTTCTTTGGAACAAGATATGGCAGCTATCAAAAAGCGACAAAAGCAGTATAAGCAAGATAAGGCAGATTTAGATACGATGATTACCAATCTGAAAGGCAAGATTGATGATTTGGAAGACCAGATTGCACAGGCAGCAAGCAATGCGTCAAGTTCAAGTGGCTCTTCAAATAATTACGTTCCACCGGTAGGAACAGGTGGTGGCGGTGCTATTGTTTCCGCAGCCTATAAATATATGGGAGTTCCATACAGATGGGGTGGGACAAGCATGAAAGGTATCGACTGTTCCGGACTTGTTATGAGAGCACATGAAGCAATTGGCGTTAAATTGGCTCATTACTCAGGTTCTATCGGAAGCGGTGGACGAAAGGTTTCAAAGGCTGACAGACAGCCGGGAGATGTGGTATGCTATTCCGGACACGTTGGAATATATGTGGGTAATGGTATGATGATACATGCACCACAGACAGGTGATGTAGTAAGAGTTGTAAAAGTTTACGGCTCACCTTGGTATCGTAGATATTGGTAGAAATAAAGAATCCTGCGAGTTTTCGCGGGATTCTTTTGCTTTTGAATAGTGTATTAGGCATAGAGAGATTTTTTTGTGATTTGCAGCCAATTATGACTAGCTGGTTAGGTGTATAGTAAATTTTATGAAAAAGATGCCTAACACTTTAGGCGTATAGTCAATAATAGTTTCGTTACAATACAAAATATCAAATTTTCTATCATAATTTAGGCAAAGAAAACGAAACAAGTTCTCGATAACTAAATATAAAGAAAAATTAGGCAGTACTTTATTCGAAAAGTGCTTATGCCTAGCAACATAATATAAAATCTTTGATTTGGTGATAAATAATATCCATCAGATTATTGCGTGCCTCCACACTTGCCCAAGCAATATGCGGAGTAATGAGCAGGCGTTTGCTGTCCTTGATTGGAAGAAACGGGCTGTTTGGATTCATTGGTTCTTCACATAGCACATCCAAACCAGCTGCGGCAATTGTTTTATTTTCCAAAGCGTTAGCAAGGTCTTGCTCTACCACAATGGCTCCTCGACCTACATTTAAGAAAATAGCAGTTGATTTCATTTTGTTGAAAGCATCTGCATTCATCAAGTTTTCAGTCTCCGGTGTAAGTGGTGCGTGAACAGAAACAATATCTGAAGTCTGTAGCAAGGTGTCAAAATCCACTCGTGTATATCCATCTTGATTGTTCTTACCTGTGGTGGAATAATAAATCACATTTGCACCAAACATTTTAGCAATATCAGCAACGCGGCGGCCAATAGCACCAAGTCCGATAACGCCCCAGGTTTTTCCGCTTATCTCATGGAAACGTTCTGCAAAGTGGGTAAAAGAGGTATCATTTGCATATTTCCCATCCTTCACATATGCATCGTAGTAACTTAATTTTTCCAGAAGGTAAAATAACATTGCAAAGGTGTGTTGGGCTACAGACCCAGTAGAGTAACCGGCTACGTTTCGCCATGCAATATTTCGTTTTGCCAGATAGTCCTTGTCTAGGTTGTTGGTGCCGGTAGCAGTAACACATACCAATTTTAAATTGTGTGCACCGCCGATACTTTGTTCATTAATTAGACATTTGTTCGTGATTAGAACATCCGCATCAGTGATTCTTTCGGGAATCTGTTCCTGAGTAGAAAAATCATATGTCACAAACTCGCCTAATTCACTATATTTTGATAAGTCGATATCTTCACCGACACTTTTTGCATCTAAGAATACTATTTTCATAGAATCCCTCCGTAATTCTTATTTTCTATCATTATAGGGAGTCCGTGAGTGTATGTCAAATGTTGACTTGAATGCGAAGAAAATATATAATTCTTATATGTGCATTATGAGCGAAAAGAGAGGATAAAAGAGTTATGCTAAATAAGCTGAAAGAAAATATTGAGAAGGTAATTATTGGAAAAGGAGAAGTCGTTGACTTAGTTCTTACGGCCCTTATAGCTGGTGGCCATGTGCTGCTGGAGGATATGCCAGGTACGGGGAAAACAATGCTTGCGAAAGCATTGGCCAAATCCTTAGATGTGCCATTTTCAAGGGTGCAAATGACACCGGATTTACTTCCTTCAGACGTAACCGGTCTTTCTATATACAATGTAAAGAGTGGAGAGTTTGAATTTCACCAAGGACCGGTGTTTACAAACATTTTGTTAGCAGATGAAATTAATCGTGCAACACCTCGAACACAGGCCAGCCTCTTAGAGTGTATGGAGGAGAAACAGGTTACCGTGGATGGTGTGACAAGGAAATTGGAGGATCCATTTTTCGTGATTGCCACCCAGAATCCGCTGGAGACATCCGGGACATTTCCTTTGCCGGAGGCGCAACTGGACCGTTTTACAATGTTGCTTAGCATGGGGCCGATGGAAGCGGAGCAGGAGCGTATGATTTTGGAGCAGTATAGACTGAAAAATCCAATTGACGAAATTACTGCTGTGGCAGGTGTGGAGGAAATAATAGAATTACAAAAGTCTTATCGAGAAGTATATATTCATCCGGAACTTTTGGAGTATTTGCAGAATATTTGCATTGCAACCAGAAAACGCAGAGAAATTAGGGTTGGTGTCAGTGTGCGTGGTATTCTGACATTTATGCGCACCGTGCAGGCCTATGCATGTCTACAGGGAAGAACCTATGTTGTGCCAGAAGATATTAAAAAATTGGCGATACCTGTATTGGCACACCGTTTAGTATTGGAAGGTAGCTGTTATCTTCAGGATGCAGCAAGAACGCAAATGGAATTGATTTTAAAAGAGATACCGGTACCTACCGAAGAGTGGGGAAATGCGAAAGGATAAATATGACACTTGTTTATTTGGGGATTGTAGCGGCAGTTTGCATACTTGTTACACTTTCTGTTTACAGTAAATTTTGGGACTATGGACTTACGGCGGAAGTTTCATTTTCTCAGAACGAGGTGGAAGAGGGACAAACGCTGATTATAAAAGAAAAAGTTGAAAATCGAAAAATGTTGCCGCTGCCGATGTTGATGGTGAAGTTTGAAATGGACCGCAATATCAAATGCGTAGATTATGTCAATACCAGCGTCACGGATAAACAATACCGGAATGACTGGGTGTCTATCATGCCATACAAAAGAGTAACAAAGATGATTGAGGTGATTGGCGAAAAACGAGGCTTTTACAGTATTGATGAGATGCGGCTTGTTACTTCTGATATTTTATTACATCAATTACACAGCAAACCAATTGAAAGTTATACTTGGCTTTATGTATATCCGGCAAGGTCACAATTTATGCAACTGCCGGAAATCTTCAGTCGCATGTACGGAGAATACCTTGTCAATCGGCAGGTTCAGGAGGATTCTATGGAATTTAAGGGAATCCGTGATTATGTGGAGACAGATCCCATGCGCAAAGTGAACTGGAAGGCATCAGCACGGACAGGGAATCTAAAGGTGAATCAATACTATGACAGCACAAGTCAGAGAATTACAGTATTTCTAAATGTAACGCAGAAGGGGATTTTACGATACTATGATTTGATAGAAGAGTCCATAAGAATTGCACGTAATTTTATAGAGGAATTTGTACATAAGGGAATACCTGTGCGCATTATAAGCAACTGTGTGGATAAGTTAACAGGACAAGAGATTTATTTAGGAGAAGGAGCGGGACTCTCCCACATAGATGCGTGTTTGAAGCAACTTGCGAAAATGGATATTTATGCACCGGCACGTAGTATGGAGGAGATAATTCGGGAGCAGAAACTGAGGGAAAGAACTGCCTTGTTGCAAGGAGAGGTGTCTTTGCTGATTTCTGCAGAACAGACACCAGAGCTTGCAGAAGCATATCTGAACTATGCGGGAGAAGGCGGAAGTGCGAACTGGCTGATACCGATTCATGAATCTATGAAAAGTTATCTGACGGAACATGTAAGTGATAAGACACTTCGTGGAACTAGTGGAAATTATATTCATACAGAGTACCTAGTTATGGAGGAACTGGAAAAATGAAACAGGTAATAAAAATAGGTACGCATATGATAATAGACGGGGCATGCATGCTTGTTGTGGCACAGGCATTTGATAACATGTGGGAACTTCTTGCTTATAGTTTCGCAAGCATGGTTTTAGGTGCTGTGTGTTGTGTGATACGGCAAAAAGAAATGTCTTTTTGGATGTTTATCGGAAGTCATTTACTTCTGATTTTCGGAGGCGCATTCTTTATATCTATAGCGGGAGTTAGAGAATGGTATGCTGTGATATGGGTAGTTCTTATACTATATTCTGCAATTTTGCGTCTGGTACCACAGGCACGATGGCTGGATGAACCAGGGGGAGTTTATGTTGGCTTTTTTTCGCTTATTCACATACTCATTTGCTTCCTTGATGGGAGTGTTGCAGTGGAGAGAGCAAGTATATTGGCTGTTAGCCTTTTGTTTTTGTTATATCTCCTATACAGGAATTTGGATTCAATGGATGAGTTTATCATGCTGCAAGGTGTTTCTACAAAAGTGGATGAGCAGGGGATTAGAAGGTTGAATAATCGCCTATCGCTTCTGTATACAGCTGCATTAGGAAGCGTACTTGGCTTGTTTAGTTTGTTGCGTGAGGAAAAGTTGTGGGAACTTCTTGCTAGTTGGCTTAAGAAAGTAATTCAATATTTGCTTAGTTTACTACCGATGACAGAGCAGACACAACCGGAGGAAAAAGAGGAAATAAAAAATGGCATGGAAAATATCATTCATGGAATGTCGGAGGAACAGGATCCTTCCATGTTCATGCAGGTACTAGGGGAAGTCATGCGTGTGCTGTTTACGATTCTAATTGTGGCAGCTGTTGTTGCAGGAATCGTCTATGTAGCCATATATATTTATCGTCATTTCGACAACAAGGAGAGCAGTACTGATGAAAATAAAGTGATAGAAACACTTTCTTACGGTGATAGGATTATGAAGGAAAAGAAAACTAGATTTTTTGCAAAGCCAGAGCATAATCCGGCTAGAAAGATTCGCAAGATATACAAGAAGAATATGAAACGACTGGGGGCAAAACGCATATCAGGATTTCCTTATATGTTACCGGAAGAACAGGTGAAACTTTTACGAGAACAGGGGACTGACGAGGAGACTATTAAAGAAATCAAATCCTTATACGAGAAGGCGCGTTATAGTTCTGAATTATTGACAGATAACGAGGTAGATTATATGCGAAGAATTATGTGAAAAATGTCAAATTGGCACGCGTATCCAATTGACAATTTACGTAACTTTTTTGTATAATAAGTAATAATGCTGTAACAAAGGGGAAGTTACATTATTAAGGGGAGAAAATAATGGGAATACACAGAAGAACTTTGATTAAAACTTGTCTGAGCATGTTGCTGATAGCAACATGTCTTTTGGCGAGTTTTTCTTTTTATATAGATTCTAGGGCAAAAGATCAAGTGGTGTACAGCTTTTATGTTTTAGATGAAGATGGAAATCCAGTTCCAGTTGAGATTACGCAAGGAGATGTAGAAAATGCTTCTCAGAATACCAAAGTTAAATTGTTCTCACGTGCAAGGAGTGGAGCAGAAGTTAGAACAAATGTGATTGGTGTTGTGAGATTTAAAAGTTCAGAGGCGGGTGTAGTAAAATATACCGAAGTTGATACGGGAAGAGCAGGTTATTTCAACTGTTTTTCGGCTGCAGATGCTGCTTACATACGAACAGAAGGTGATGGTAGTGTTGTTTGTAAACTTGCCGGTGTTGTGATGAAGGTTCCCTCAGGCTATATTGATAAGGTTCAGGCATATTCGGAGTGTGGGATAAATGAAGTCAGTCACTATTATATTAATAATGGTTATCTGATTCACCGTTATACGTATTCTAGTGGAAGTAGCTTATCTTATATGTCTACGAGGGTGGGATACCAGCCAAGTTATCTTGCAAGTAGTGGTAGATATTATAGCTATGATGGACATTACTTTTATGATGACTTTGCAAAGATGATTTCAGACTATCGTAATAATACGTATAAAAATGCGCTGAATGCAACTGCACCTTATTATAACTATTATCAGTATTTATCATTTCATGCAACTGCTTCGTTGACGGCGGAACAGTATGATGCGCATGTAAAGGCACAAAACAAACCAACGTCTGTAATGTTGGGAAAAGGAAAAGGATTTGTAGACACAGAGAATAAATATACAATCAATGCACTTTTAATGTATGGCATTGCAATTAATGAAAGTGGTTGGGGAACGAACAAGTATTCAACACAAAGAAATAACATTTTTAGTATTAATGCTCCGGATTCTAATCCGGATTTGGCGAATTCTTTTGAGTCTGTGGAGGCATGTATTAATGAATTTGCATACAAATATATACACAAGGGTTATTTGAGCGGAACTGATTATCGATACAGAGGTCCACATGTGGGTGATAAGCACAGTGGAATGAATGTGAAATATGCTTCCGACCCTTATTGGGGAGAAAAGGCGGCAGCAAGAGGATATTATATTGATACACAAAAACAAGATTATGGACGTTATACGCTAGGTATTGCTACAAGTGGTAAAGTTCAATTTTATAAAGAAGCAGATGTTTCTAGCACAAAGATATACACATCAGAAGCAGGGGATGGTACTGGTCAAGGCGCATATTTGTATGACTATCCAGTGGTGATTTTGGATGAAGTTACAGGAAGTGGTGGTCAAAAATTTTACAAAGTGCGTTCAGATATGTCGTTACAAGAGAACCGTAACAAACGAGACGTGACGGCGATTTATAAGGCGAACCGAGATTATGTATATGTGAAAGCAAGTGATATTAAAATCGTTTTTCAAAATAAAAGTAATATAATTCAACCGGAGACAAACGTACAAGGTAAAACACATGGAGAAGTGTTGACGGCATTAAATGTGATTGGTCTTGATGGTTATATGACAGGATTGGCTGTGGGAAGTGATGTTTCAGCCATATTGACAAAGGTGAAGGCTTTAGATTCTAATATTCAGGTTATTGTAAAGAAGGCAGATGGAACGCAGATTACAAGTGGAATCGTTGCAACTGGTATGACAATATCAATTACAACCAATGGTAGTACAGTTAACTATACGATAGTAATTCGAGGCGATGTAAGTGGAGATGGTAAACTTTCTGCTATTGATTATGTATTATTAAGAAATCATTTAGATAGAGTAAGCACTTTGTCTGGTGTATATCTTAAAGGCGCGGATACAAGTGATGATGAAAGAGTATCTGCTATAGATTATGTAATGTTGCGCAATCATTTGGACAATAAAAGTGCGATAGTACAATAACGGGGGAGAGACAATGAATAAAATGACAAAAAAAATACTGAGTTCATTAATTTTATTTGTATTCTTGTTAGGCGCTGTGAAGTTTGAGTCAGAGGCGGCAGGAGGTCTTAGTATTTCAGCAAGTGCGTCACAGGTATCTGCTGGGGGGACATTTACAGTTACAGTAAAAGGCGCAAGTAATTATTTCGTGGCTGATATTAAGCTTAGTGTATCAGGAGGAGAAGTTGTTTCGGGACTTGGACAAACGTCGCTTGACAAAGGGGAAACAACAACTGCTAAGATCAAACTTACCGGAGATGTCTGTGTAGTGACTGTAAGTAGCAACGATAGTGTAAATTATGGTCCGCCACCAACAGAAGGCTCTGCTAGTGCAAGTGTTACTGTAAAAAAGAAGGTTTCAACATCAAGCAATAATAGTAATAATAACAATTCGAATACAACGACAAACACGAAGGCAAAAGATAACACGTTGTCTGCATTAACTGTTTCCGAAGGAACTTTGTCACCGGCATTTAGTGCAACTACAACAGAGTATAGTGTTGCGGTTAGTGGAACTACAGAGAAGATTACAATAGGAGCCAAAACCAATCACGCTAAAGCTTCGCTGACAGGAACAGGAGAAAAAACACTTGTTCCGGGACATAATTGGTTTACGATTGTGTGTACCGCTGAAAATGGAAGCAAGAAGGAATATAAGGTGGATGTTTATGTGGATGAGACGCCACTTGTGTTCACAACATACAATAACCAAAAGTTGGGTGTTGTTAGAAACCAAACCAATATAGGAATTCCAACGTCATTTGAACCGACAACCTTATTGTTAGAGGGAACTGAAGTTAAGGCATATCACAGTAATCAAATGAATATGTCGCTAGTATATTTAGTGAATGAATCAGCCGAAAAGAATTTTTATATTTATGAGGAAAGTCAAGGAATTACGTCTATATTTAGACCAGTATCTATTTTAGGTAGAAATGTCATAGTGTATGATTTACCAAAAGAAGAACAAACACGTGATAATATGGTATACTCGGAGGTTACTATTGATGGAACCACCTTATATGGATGGACTTACGAAAATCCTGATTTTGCAAATTATATTCATATTTCAGTGATGAATGAATTTGGAGAAAAGGTAGTATATCAATACGAAAAAACGGAAAACAGCCTTCAGCTTTACAGGGAGTATGTGGAGTTAGAAAAAGTCGAGGATGTAGAAAGTCCAATCGAAAAAACATGGTTCCCGAACGAGTATTATATGTATGCAATCGTTGGACTTGGCGTACTTTCTCTTATTCTTTTAGTTGCCATGATTTACTTTATTGCAAGTAGAAAAGCAAGACATGAAGGAAGAAAGAAAAAAGCAATTAAACGCCAAGAAAAGCAGAGAGCAAAAGAAGAAAGACAACGTGAAAAAGAAGCACGCGAAATTGAAAAATATCGACAGATTTTAGAAGAAGAACGCGAAAAAGAACGCCAAATACAAGAGAAAAGAATGGCGAAACAAAAAGCGAAAGAAGAAAAGAAATTAGCAAAACAGAAAAAGAGAGAAGAGTAAAAAGTAAGTGCGGCTCATCAGTTGGGCCGCACTTATTTACATTCTACTCAAAAAACTATTATGATACAACTTACTAAATGTTACATCCTCCGCAAACCAATCAGGTGCAACAAAGGCGTTCGCCTCTTCTTCAGAGGTAAATTCCACTTCTGCAAGTGTGAGAGGAGCTAGGTCGCCTTCAAAGACATCTAATTCAATGGTATATTTCTCAAACGGAATCATGTAACGTTTTTTGGTAATCAGTCTGCCGTCAATTTTCCCTTTTAGATGCTCATAAGCTTCCTTTGTGAGAGGAAGGTTGTATTCCTCTCGAACCATCATGCCCTTTGCTTTATATGTGAGTTCGTATTTGTCATTATCCTTTCTGATGCGAACCACCGGACCGGTACAAAGGTAACCTTGCTCTAAGTGGCGCACAGGATATTTTTCTAAGTCACTTGGTAATTCTTTTAATAAAAATTTGCGTTCAATTTCCATATTTTTATCCTCCAAACATATTTATAGTAATATGAATTGCAAAAAAAGTAAACAAATTTGCATTTTCTCTATACTTTTGTTACAATCAAAAGAGTTGAAAAAGGAGGACTTCGTATGAAAAAGGTAAGTGTTTTTCTTGCAGACGGATTTGAAGAAATTGAAGGATTAACCGTAGTGGACTTGCTTCGCAGAGCGGGTGTGGAGGTTGCGACTATATCAATCACAGGAGATTATACCATTCACGGCGCACACGGTATTGACGTACAAGCAGATAAATTATTTGAAGACATGAACTATGATGGACAAGATATGCTGGTGCTACCTGGTGGAATGCCTGGTACTCTAAATCTTGGTGCACATAAGGGATTGGAAGAATTACTGAACAAATTTTATGATGAGAAAAAATATCTTGCAGCAATCTGTGCCGCGCCAAGCGTTTTTGGCAAGTATGGTTTCTTAAAAGGACGAAAAGCCACATCCTATCCGGGCTTTGAAGAGCAACTGACAGGTGCGGAATATGTGACAGATGCAGTCGCAGTAGACGAGTTTGTCATTACAAGCAGAGGGATGGGAACAGCAATTCCATTTTCCTTAAGCTTAATTGAAGTGTTGATTGGTTCTAACAAAGCAAATGAAATAGGAAAATCTATTATTTATTACAAATAGAAGGGGTGCAGTATGGAGAGAAAAAAGAAAAACGTCGTGCTCGGCGTAGTTATTAGCGTGGCAGCTGTGCTGTTTATTGTATTTGGAACATTGGCATGTCTTGGTGTGTTTCGAGGATTCAATGCGCAAGGTTATGTATCTGCTATTTTAGACCAAACCTTTAAAGGAGATGTAGAATATGCAGCCGAAATCATGGAAGGAGCAACAGAGGAAACGCTGTATGCGCAGTATGAGGCGGGCGTAGAATCATTTGTGAAAAAAACAATTCTTCAAGGGGCAGAGGTCGATGAGGAATTAGAAAAACAATATATTGATTTGTGTAAGAAAATATTTGATAAAATGAAATATAGTGTGCAGGAAGCTGAAAAGGTTAGCGATAATGAATTTCATGTTCCTGTTACCTATCAGCCATCCAATGTGCTTCAACTGTTTGTAGCTTCAGCAGCAGGTGAGATAGAACGAATAAAAGCAAAGAACGATAAGATAGAGTACAGAGGAACAACTTTAGAAGAGATCGAAGCTAAGATGAAAGCAGAATATTTAACAAACTGTTGTACCTTGTTAGAAGAAGCCTATGATAATATGGAATATGGGAAAGAACAGACCACTGTTTTCAAGATTGTCAAAGGAGAAGACGGATTATACAAGTTGGAAGAGTCAGCAATCACCCAATTTTTGGTAAAAATCCTTAGTTTAGATGAAAAACAAGACTAGATATTTTCTTAAAACTATGATATAATCAAGCGATAAGCGTCATGTAAAGGTAAGATTAATGTAGAAATATTGCTACATTTATATATAAGGAGGAGAAAGTAATGAGCTTACAAGTAGAAAAATTAGAAAAAAACATGGCAAAACTTACAATCGAAGTTTCTGCTGAAGAATTAGAAAAAGCAATTCAAGGTGCTTATTTAAAACAAAGAAAACACATCAGCGTGCCAGGATTCCGTAAAGGAAAAGTTCCACGTCAAATGATTGAAAAAATGTATGGAGTAGAAATCTTCTACGAAGATGCAGCAAATGCATTGATTCCAGAAGCATATGCAAAAGCATATGATGAAAGTGAATTGGCAATCGTTTCACAACCAAGCATTGATGTTGTTCAATTAGAAAAAGGAAAACCATTTATTTTCACAGCAGAGGTTGCTTTAAAACCAGAAGTAACACTTGGTGAATATAAAGGATTAAAGGTAGATAAGGTTTCTACTAGAGTAACAGCAAAAGAAGTAGATGCTAAATTAGAAGAAGAACAAAAGAAAAACGCTAGAACAATTACAGTAGAAGACCGTGCAGTACAAGACGGAGATGAAATTGTTTTAGACTTTGAAGGATTCGTAAACGGTGTTGCATTCGAAGGTGGAAAAGGCGAAAACTATCCGTTGACAATCGGTTCAGGTTCTTTCATCCCTGGATTTGAAGAACAGTTAATCGGTGCAGAAGCTGAAAAAGAAGTAGAAGTAAATGTTACATTCCCAGAAGAATACCATTCAGAAGACTTAGCTGGAAAAGAAGCTACATTCAAATGTACCGTACATGAAATCAAAGTGAAAGAACTTCCGGAATTAGATGATGATTTCGCTGCAGAAGTTTCTGAATTTGATACATTAGAAGAGTACAAGGCTGATATCAAAGCAAAGATTAAAGAACAAAAACAAGCAGAAGGTAACAGACAAAAAGAAGACCAGGCTGTAGAAAAAGCAGTTGCAAACGCTACTATGGAAATTCCAGAGGCTATGATTGATACTCAAGTTGGACAAATGGTACAAGAGTTTGCACAAAGATTACAGTCACAAGGTTTGTCTATGGAACAATACTTCCAGTTCACAGGTTTAACTGCAGATAAGATGAATGAAGAAATGAGACCTCAAGCTGTAAAACGTATTGAAACAAGATTAGTTCTTGAAGCAATCGCAAAAGCTGAAAATATCGAAATTTCTGAAGAAAAATTAGATGCAGAATTAACAAAGATGGCCGAAATGTATCAAATGGAAGTTGATAAATTGAAAGAATACATGGGCGAAAGCGAAAAAGAACAAATGAAAGCTGATATGGCTGTACAAGAAGCAGTTACATTATTAGTTGACAGCGCCGTAGAAGAATAGAATTTAAGGGAGGCATGTTCATGAGCGTAATACCTTATGTCATTGAACAGACAAGTCGTGGAGAACGTTCCTACGACATTTATTCTAGATTATTAAAAGAGAGAATTATTTTCTTGGGAGAAGAGGTAAGTGATGCATCAGCAAGCGTAATTATTGCGCAATTACTTTTCTTAGAAGGTGAAGATCCGGAGAAAGATATTCATTTGTATATTAACAGTCCAGGCGGTTCTGTTACAGCTGGTATGGCTATTTATGATACCATGCAATATATCAAATGCGATGTGTCCACAATCTGTATCGGAATGGCAGCAAGTATGGGTTCATTCTTGCTGGCAGGTGGTGCGAAGGGTAAACGTTATGCGTTGCCAAATTCTGAGATTATGATTCATCAGCCGTCCGGCGGAGCAAGGGGACAGGCAACAGAGATTAAGATTGTTGCAGAACATATCTTAAAAACAAGACAAAAATTGAATCAAATCCTTGCAGAAAACACAGGACAAAGTATAGAAAGAATTGAGATTGATACAGAGCGTGACAATTTCATGTCTGCACAGGAAGCAAAAGAATACGGTTTGGTAGATGAGGTAATTACCAGCCATTAATGAAAACGAGGGGGATGTTCTGGTAGAAAGGAGCAGCCCCTTTACGCTTGAAAATGAGGAGAGAGTATGGCAGGAAAAAAAGGTGAAGATATCGTCGTTAGATGTTCGTTTTGTGGCAAAACACAGGCACAAGTACGTAAACTGATCGCAGGACCGAACAGCACATTTATCTGTGATGAATGTGTGGAGGTCTGTGCAGAGATTATCGACGAAGAATTTGAAGTAGAAGAAGTAAATCCAGTGGCAGAGGATATTAACCTCTTGAAGCCGGAAGAGATCAAGGCTTTCTTGGATGATTATGTAATCGGACAAGATGAGGCTAAGAAGGTTCTCTCAGTCGCTGTTTACAATCATTACAAAAGAATCCTTGCTGGAAAGGACCTAGGAGTAGAATTACAAAAGAGCAATATTTTGATGTTAGGACCAACTGGTTGTGGAAAGACCTTGCTTGCACAGACACTGGCCAAAATCTTAAATGTACCATTTGCAATTGCAGATGCGACAGCGCTTACAGAGGCTGGCTATGTTGGTGAAGACGTAGAAAATATTTTGTTAAAGGTAATCCAGGCAGCAGACGGTGATGTGAAACGTGCTGAATATGGAATTATCTATATTGATGAAATTGATAAAATCACAAGAAAATCTGAAAATCCATCCATTACTCGTGATGTTTCAGGAGAAGGTGTGCAGCAGGCGCTTCTTAAGATTATCGAAGGAACTGTGGCATCTGTACCACCACAGGGAGGTAGAAAGCACCCACACCAAGAATTGATTCAGATTGACACTACGAATATTTTGTTTATTTGTGGTGGAGCATTCGAAGGAATTGAAAAGATTATTGAAACTCGTCTGGACCGTAAATCTATGGGATTTAATTCCGAGATTATGGGGAAGGCGGAGAAGAAAAACGGTCAGTTGCTGAAACAGATTTTACCACAGGATTTAATCAAATTTGGTATTATTCCTGAGTTGGTAGGTCGAGTTCCGATTAATGTAACATTAGATACACTTGATCGAGAAGCATTGATTCGTATTTTGACAGAGCCTAAGAGTGCTATTGTTAAACAATATAAGAAATTGTTAGAACTTGACGGCGTTGAGCTGGAGTTTGAACAAGAAGCATTAGAGCAGATTGCAGACACAACTTTGGCAAGAAAGACAGGAGCAAGAGGACTTCGTGCAATTATGGAAAATATCATGATGGATACCATGTATCATGTGCCATCCGATGATTCCATTAAATCTTGTTTGATTACAAAGGAAGCGGTATTAGGAAATGAAAAACCGCTTTATAATACCAATGCGATCGAAACACAGAGTGCGTAAATAGGGAGCGGGTACAGACAATGTATTCGCTCTTTGCTATTGTGAGAGTTTGAGGGGAAACTCGATAAGAAGGAGAAAGATATATGGAAAGACAAACGATTAGCATGCCAATGGTCGCCCTTAGAGGCATGACAATTCTGCCGGAAATGGTGATTCACTTTGATGTGAGTAGAAAGCGTTCCGTTCAGGCAGTACAGAAGGCAATGCAAGGGAAAGAACAGAAAGTGTTTCTCGTTGCACAACGGGAATTAAGTATAGAAGAACCTACACAGAAGGATGTTTATGAAATCGGTACCATTGCTACAATTAAACAGATTGCAAAAATGTCCAAAGACATGTACCGAGTATTAGTGACAGGTCAAGAACGTGCAAGGCTTGTGCAGATTACGGAAGAAAATCCGTATTTGCAGGCAGAGGTGGAAGCGGTAGAAGATTACAATGATTTTGAACCGCAGCATTTGAATGAGATGCCGGAAGCAAAGGCTTTGCAGGAAATTTTCTTCGAGTATTCCTTGAAAAGCGGCAAGATTCCAAAAGAGGTAGCAGCACAGATTGCAGATATCAAAGAGTTTAAAGGCTTAGTGAACAAGATAGCATCTGTTTTGCCATTCGATTATCTCAATTTGCAGGATATTCTGGAGGAAAACGATTTATATAAACGTTGCGCTCTTTTGAGCTTCAAGATAGCAAATGAAATTGCTGTGCTATCCATGAAAGAAACCATTCAAAGCAAAGTAAAAGAGCGCATGGACAAGCATCAGAAAGAATTTATCTTAAGAGAACAGATGAAGGTAATTCGCGAAGAATTGGGAGAAGAAAACCTGGTTTCGGATGCAGAGGAATTTGCGGACGCAACAAATAAATTAGAAGCCACGCAGGAAGTTAAGGATAAATTGATGAAGGAAATCAATCGTTTCAAGAGTGCAATGCAAAATTCTGCGGAAAACGGTGTTACACGTACCTATATCGAGACCATGTTGGAAATGCCGTGGGATAAAATGGCAGAAGACACCGTAAATATTGCAGAGGCGAAACGGATTCTGGATGAGGACCATTATGGTCTTGAAAAAGTAAAGGAACGAATCTTGGAGTTCCTTGCAGTGCGCACCTTGACACAAAAAGGAGAAAGTCCAATCCTATGCTTGGTTGGACCTCCGGGAACCGGAAAGACCTCCATTGCGAAATCCTTATCTAAGGCGTTAAACAAGCCATATGCAAGAATTTCCCTAGGTGGTGTCAGAGATGAGGCGGAAATCCGTGGACATCGTAAAACCTATGTGGGTGCCATGCCTGGCCGTATCGCCAATGCATTAAAAACATCTGGTGCAAAGAATGCTTTGATTCTACTGGATGAGATTGACAAGGTGAGCAATGACTATAAAGGCGACACGTTTTCAGCCCTATTAGAAGTGTTGGACAGTGAGCAGAATGTAAAATTCCGCGACCACTATCTGGAAGTGCCATTGGATTTGTCCGAAGTACTTTTTGTGACAACAGCAAATACCTTACAGACTATTCCAAGACCACTTTTGGACCGTATGGAAGTAATCGAAATCAGCAGTTATACGGAGAATGAAAAGCTTCATATTGCTACCAGACATTTGGTGCCAAAGCAACTGAAAAAACATGGATTAACAGAGGAACAACTGAAGATTACAAAAGGCGCAATCTGGAAAATGGCAGGTAGCTATACCAAAGAAGCAGGTGTAAGACAACTGGAACGTACCATTGGTGAAATCTGCAGAAAAGCAGCAAGAGAGATTTTAGAAGAAGGGAAGACTTCTATCCGTGTAACAGAGCGCAATCTGGAAAAATATTTAGGAAAAGAAAAATTCCGATGCCATATGATTAATCAGACAGACGAGGTTGGCGTTGTTCGTGGACTTGCATGGACAAGTGTAGGTGGAGACACCTTGGAAATAGAAGTCAATATTATGCCAGGAAAAGGTGAAATACTATTGACAGGTCAGCTCGGAGATGTTATGAAAGAATCAGCGAGAGCCGGAATTAGTTACATTCGTTCCGTGGGTAAGGAATTTGAAGTGTCAGAGGATTTCTTTGAGAAACATG
The DNA here is from genome assembly GCA_045654105.1 of Faecalimonas sp. Classification (GTDB taxonomy): domain Bacteria; phylum Bacillota; class Clostridia; order Lachnospirales; family Lachnospiraceae; genus Faecalimonas. The sequence goes on from JAZOMR010000028.1 coordinate 16,862, forward strand.
ACATTCATATCCACATTCCTGAGGGAGCAACACCAAAGGATGGACCATCTGCGGGAATTACCATGGCAACTGCCATGCTTTCAGCAATCACGGAGAAGAAGGTACGTGCAGATGTGGCTATGACAGGTGAGATCACATTGCGAGGAAGGGTGCTTCCAATTGGCGGACTGAAAGAGAAACTGCTTGCTGCAAAAAATGCAGGTGTAAAAACAGTGCTTGTTCCGGAAAAGAATATGCGCGATGTAGAAGATATTTCATTTGAGATAACAAAAGGATTGGAAATTGTACCAGTAAGCCATATGACAGAGGTTTTGGAAAAGGCACTGGTATGCGAGGACTAGAATATGAAGATTAAAAATGTGGAATTACAAATTGTTTGTGGAATTACAAGTAAGCTGCCGGAAACTGATAAGGTGGAGATTGCATTTGCAGGGAAATCAAATGTAGGGAAATCCTCTTTGATTAATGCCCTGATGAATCGTAAGGCACTTGCAAGAACCTCGGCAACACCGGGGAAGACGCAGACGATTAACTTTTACAATGTAAATGATGTGATGTATCTGGTGGATTTACCTGGATATGGGTATGCCAAAGTGTCGGAACAGGAGAAAATCAAATGGGGACAATTGATTGAACGTTATTTAAATACCTCGAAGCAATTGAAAGCCGTGTTCCTATTGATTGATATTCGACATGACCCATCTGCGAATGATAAAATGATGTATGAGTGGATTGTTTCCCAAGGGTATCATCCTATTATCATTGCCACGAAGCTGGATAAATTAAAACGCAGCCAAGTAGCAAAGCATGTGAAAATGATAAAAGAAGGATTAAAACTTCTTCCGGGAACAACAGTGATACCTTTCTCGGCAGAAACAAAACAAGGCCGAGAAGAGATTTGGGAACTGATGGATAGTTATCTGCAAGAAGAAACAGAGGTGGAATAGATGGAAAACACACGTCCATACTGGAAAGTGATAGTGAGTCTTATATTCAGCTTGCTGGCGACAGCCTTTGTTGTTGGAGCCGGTGTAGCCTTAATTCGCTTTCTGATGCCATTTGTAATTGGATGGATTATTTCATGTATTGCCAATCCGGTAGTTTGCTGGTTGGATAAGAAATTGAAAATTCAAAAGAAGTTTGGTTCAGCCATTATGATTGTGGCCGTAATCGCAGCAGTTGTGGGAGTTCTATATCTGTTTGGCAGTATGATTGTAAAGGAACTTGGTGGGCTTATCACGAATCTTCCAGAAATATATGAAGAAATCGAACTTCAACTCAAGGAGATTGCCAGCAATCTGGCAGGATTTTATGAAAAACTACCAGAAGGTATGCAAAATGGATGGAGTACGCTTACGTCAGGCGTTGGAAATGCTGCGGGAGGCTGGATTGAAAGAATTAGTAATCCAACAGTTTCATTAGTTGGAGATATTGCGAAATCAATTCCATCAATTATTATTGGAACTTTTGTTACAGTTCTTTCAGCCTATTTTTTTGTAGCAGACAGAGAGACTGTGGTTGTTTGGTTTAAGAAAGTGATTCCACAATCTGTATATCGGAGACTGACAATGGTAGTCACCAACTTTAAATTCTCCGTTGGAGGATATTTTAAAGCACAGTTTAAGATTATGGGAGTTGTAGGCGCCATTTTATTGGTTGGGCTTAGTATCCTAAGAATCAAATATGTGATTGTACTTTCGATTATTATTGCATTTTTGGATTTCCTACCATTCTTAGGGACCGGTACTGCATTCGTACCTTGGTGTGCCTATACCTTTTTGGTTGGGGACTACAAGCGATTGATTTTCTTAGTTGTGCTGTACGCCACCACACAGATTGTGCGTCAACTGATTCAACCAAAGCTAGTAGGAGATGAGGTGGGATTAAAGCCACTTCCAACCTTGGTATTCATCTATATTGGCTACCGGTTAGGCGGTGTGCTTTGGATGATTCTTGCCGTGCCAATTGGTATGATTATTATCAATATGGTGAAGGCCGGAGCATTTGATTATATCATTAATGATGTGAAGATATTGGCAAAAGGGATTAAAGGTTTAAGGGAATAAGTAAAGTTGTATTTGTAATATTTTGGTAAATGTGTTACAATATGCCAAGAAAGTTAGAAACGAGGAATTCAAAATGAATGGTAAATACGATGGAATGGCAATTGGTGTGTTTGAATTAGATAGCGAATGTGCATGCTTCGTTGCATTGGATGCAGCGGCAAAGGCAGCAGATGTTAAGATTCAATCTGTAGAGAGAAACCGTCTTGGAGCAGGTGCCTGTGTGAAAATGCGCGGGAGAATATCAGATGTGAATGCTGCAATGGAAGCTGCTTTAGCAAAGGCAGCGCCGATTTCAAAAATTATTTCGCATACAGTAATTGCTGCACCGGACAAAGGTACAGAACTTGCAGCAGCAATGACAATTAATAAATAAGGGCGAAAGTAGAGGGAAAATTTATGACATACGGAGCATATGGATTAGTGGAAGTTCTCGGAGAGGCAAATGCAGTGATTGTGTTAGACCAGATGTTGAAGACTTCGGAAGTGGAATATGAAACAAAGGATACGAAATGCGGAGGACACGTATTAATTTTTGTAAGTGGAGGAGTATCGGCTGTCAGCGCGGCAGTAGAACGTGTAACAACGAATCCACTATGTAAGATTTTTGCTTCTGCGGTAGTTTCTAATCCGTCAGAAGAAATGATTGCGATTGTCGAAGAGTTTAAGGCGAGAGCGAAAAAGTAGTTGAACTTATATTGATGAGTCATAAAAGTACAGAACAAAAGTTCGATTTGTTCTGTACTTTTCTTTTATATTCTGATATAATCTAGTAGAATAAG
>JAZOMR010000029.1:0-6310 GCA_045654105.1 Faecalimonas sp.
CAACAATCGTAAGACCTTCTTCGCGTAGTTCTTTCACTTTGCGATTTCGTTCTTCCTTTGCTTTGTGTCTCGCCTTTTTACGCTCTTCTTTCACGGACAATTTATGATACCAACCACGTTCTTCATCTGTGGCATTGATTAGGTTTAAAAACTTTGTAACCGTGAATTTGTATCGCTTTCTATCTACATCTCTAAAAATTTCCCACAGTTTACAATCTTTTAGAGGTTGTTCAAATGTACTATTCCATTCTTCACAGTACGCTTGTGCATCCTCTTTATCGAATAGCCATATTACTGTTGCATATAATGCAAACATCAGCAAATCTCTTGACCCCTTTTTCCCGCCTCTTGCTTGGATTACTTGTTCTAAAAACATTTTTCTATGGATTAAGCAGGGCGTGTAATCATTTAAATTTATTTTATTTACAAAGTGATATTTACCAGAGATTACTTTCTTCTTGCTAATTTTCTTTTTACCAGTAGGCTCAACAAAATAATCACTCTTATATCCATTTGTGAGTAGTTTCTTTCTTAACTCATTTACATTTGGAAATTCCACGTGTACAAGTCTGCATTCCGACCAACGCTTTGCTTTGGTGTTGTATGAATAAGGCAATCGAAACAATCCATTTAACTTTAATGAAGAGGCTCTATCTACCGACAATTCGTTTTCGTTCAGTTCCAACATTATATCTGTGATGTGATTGCAGAGCATATCTATTACACTCAAACAAATTTTGCCAAGGGAAATGTGACAAGGTTCTATGCCGAACCACAAATGAACACCTCGCCCAGTTCGATTGATGAGATTTGGCTTTAATACAAGCCTATCCAATAATTTTTCTTCGAATGTCAAAATATGCTCGTTTAACTCCTCAATTGATAAACTGGAAGTGTGTGAGTCTATATCAATTACTAAATTTTGTATATTGATAAGATTGTCTAAGGTTCTCTTATATCCACTTTTCATACCATTAGCACATATATAAATATCCACATCAATTGGAAATGGTTCATCAAAAGAAGTATCTTTTATATCTTTGTTACACATAGCACCAGCATAGCCGACAAATCTTTCGCTTACAGTTTTATCATTGTAGGCAAATGGAAAGTAGAATTTATACTCTGTATCATCACGAAAAAACAGATTATATAAATTATCTTCTTCCGACCATTTTAAATATCTCATTTCTTCAAATTCATCTAACACTCTGTCTGTTTTTAATTTTAAACTCATCTTATTACCTCGCTTTCTTGTTTGCTAGTAATATAGATGATGTAAATGTAAACTTTTTTGCCCAAGTATGTTATTTATTATCCAGTTTCGGATAAATGCATTGGCACTGTAACCACTCCACATTGGTGGAACTAAATATTAATATTTTTACTTTCAAAAGTCGTTTGTTTCAGTTATAATAGAAACTAACAAATTTGAATTTAGGAGATTGAATATATGAATAGAGAACATGAACAATATATAAAGAGATGTTATGAACTGGCTATTAGTGCAGGGAAAAAAGGTTATGATACTTTCGGTGCAGTTCTGGTTAGTAATGGTGAAATCATTGAGGAAGCAGAAAATACTTCTGACTATGAAAATGGTGTATTTGGGCATGCAGAATATAATCTTGTTCATAAATGTGTAAACAAGTTTTCAGACAAAGTTTTTGAGAATGCAATATTTTATACCAGTTGTGCACCATGTGTTCGGTGCCTCATGGCTATCGCTTCATTAGGAATTCGGAATATTGTATTCGGTGTATCTTATAAGGGATTTCAAAAGGTACTTCCCTTTGAGGAAGATGTTATCGATTATGAGGAAATATTAGGAAAAATGAATGTTACCATAAAAATGATTGGGCCAATTTTAGAAGAAGAAGGATTACATGTATTTGAATACTGGGGTGGCAATTATCGCCCATTAGAAGAGATAATCCGAGAAATGGATGAGATAAAAAATAAAAACAGATAAATTCCAATTTCGTACTATATAAGTGTAGATGTTGATGAAACATCTGCACTTATTTTTATATAATGAGGGAAGCAACTGGCCTGACGTAATTCCAATAGGGTTATCACACCCGTTCGACAAACAGTCAGCCATTCCCTTATTATAAAAATTCGGTTAAGCAGGTTGGAACCTCTGGATAGGCTTCCGTGTCACTAACGAAAATGAATCGTAATAAGTGTGGGTGGAAACAGTTACAAATACAACAGAGGAGGTTACCAATGATAAGTGTAGGGATTGATGTTTCTAAGGAGAAAAGTACTGTATGTGTTCTAAAGCCATATGGAGAGATTGTTATGAAGCCAAGGGATGTACAACATACAGAATCAGAACTCTGGAAACTAGTAAGTGAATTGCAAAAGTTGCAAGAAGAAGTCAGAGTAGTCATGGAAGCTACAGGAGCGTACCACCTTCCAATTCTTTCATATTTGAAAGAGAACGGTTTCTTCGTGGCATTAGTTAATCCATTAGAAATGAAAAGATATCGATGTCAGGGCATTCGAAATGCAAAAACAGATAAAATAGATTCAAAAATAATAGCTAATTATGGAATTGATTTTTGGTATCATCTTTCAGATTTCAAGGGTAGTGAGCAACACTACTTAGAGCTGAGATTATTAGGACGCCAGTATCGTCAATATATGAAATTTAGAGTTGAGAACGTGTTGGCATTAGCAAACATGCTTGATCAGACAATGCCAGGAATAAAAACTTTACTATGTGATTGGAATAAGTACACAGGAAAGGACAAACTTGCAGATTTTGCCTATGAATACTGGCATTTTGATAACATCACAAAGAAAAGTGAAAAGCAGTTTTTAGAGAGTTATTCGAAATGGGCAAAAAAGGAGGGATACCATCAAAGCGAGGGCAAAGCTAAACAGATATATGCTCTGGCAAAAGAAGGTATCCCTACCTTACCCTCCAGTACCCCATCGACCAAAATGTTAGTACTGGAATCGGTAAAAATAGTTCGAGAAGTGGATGACACTCTCACGCAGATTTTAACACGAATGAATGAAATAGCCAAGATGTTACCTGAATATCAAGTGGTGCATGATATGGGTGGTGTAGGTGATGTGTTAGCAGCAAGATTAATCGGAGAAATAGGAGATGTAAGACGGTTTCATAATGCGAAATCACTTATAGCATATGCAGGTATAGATGCGCCACCTTATCAATCAGGAAAATTTACAGGAACAGATAGACATATATCAAAGCGAGGATCATCAACACTTCGAAAAGTAGGATTCGAAACAATGACTTGTTTAGTAATGCAGAAAAAATGTGGAGACCCTGTATATGACTTCATTAAAAAGAAACAAGCTGAAGGTAAAGCATGTAAGGTTGCTAAGATTGCAGGATTTAATAAATTTTTGCGAATATACTATGCACGAGTAATGGAAGTGTATCAATAGAAAAAAGATAAATATGTTTTGTTAAACCAGATGAAAAGTGCTGGTTTATTTGTTATACTCTTTTTTAGAAAAGAAAATTTTTCAAAAAGTACTTGCTTTTTATTAGCAGGTTTGCATAATTGACTAAATGAATGAAATCAACATTTTGTGCTTGCAATAGAACTCGTTTTATAATATAATGAACTTCGGTTGGAACAGTTAGACCAATCATAACTAACTGTTTACATTAGTGAAGTTTAATGAAAATCGGGCAATTGATTGACTGAATTATGGACAATGAAAATGATGTTGCCGAACTCCTTTCTTTATGCGGGGTTTGGAAAACATATCATTTCGAATCCCCGATGCTTCATTCGTTTATTAAGGAAGAACGCTGTAAAATCAACGTTCTTCCATTTTTTTATGCACTCACACTTGGGTGGGGAGTGGGTGGGAACAGATTCTGTGTTTCCATACCTACTGCTTTATTCAGTTTTTTGTGTTTATCCTTATCCAATTCCATTGTAAACAAATAATGTTCGACTGTGGTTGACTTCACTCGGTGTCCTGCAATCAGCATTACTTCGTCAATGTCAAACCCGTTTCTGAACAGATTGGAAAGGAAAGTCTTTCTTATCTTGTGTGAGGATTTTACGTCCATAGACAACTTATCACAATAAAACTTTATGCAATCATTGATTCGCTGTCTGATGATGTGGTTTCCGTTTGTATCAGCAAAAAGAAAATCGCTCTCTATCGACATTGTTTTGTGTAACTGTAAAACAATCTTGATAATCTCCATAGCAAAGTCAGTTAATGCAATGATACGGTTTGAATCATCTTTTGTACGGTCGTCTGTAACATCATGTACGGTTTTCCCTTTGACAAGTTTTCCGTTTTCCATATAAATCGGTCTGTAACTGATTTCGGTACGGTCAACATTGATAGTTTTTTCAGCAAAATCAACATCTTTTTTCTTAATTGTACACAGTTCGCCTACTCGAAGTCCTAACTGGAAGTTCAGCAGGATTGCGAGTGATACAATCGGATTGTGTTCCATATAATGCTGTGCTATGTATTCTGTCAGAACAGGCAAATCCTCTTTGTCGAACACCTGTGTACTTGGTTTCTTTTTCGGGTTAGGTCTGATGTTGGTATTTTCAATTTTACCAACATTATTCATTGGATTTTCTTGAATATCCTTTTTATCAAATGCAAATGTGAACATTCCCGAAAAGATAGACTTCACATTACCAAGTGTTTTGCGTGTTAAATGATGTTCGTTAATAATAGAGTGAAGCGTATCTTTGATGTCGTATGCTTGAATGTTTTTGATGTTCATTTTGTCAATCGACTTGCCCTTGATGAATTTATTATAATCATCAAGATTGCGTTGAACGGTGGCAGGTTGAACATGCTTTATTTTTTCTTTTGTCAGCCATTCAGCAAAGTAATTAGCGAATATTAGTCTATCATCAAAGCGTTTGTAATAATCTTTCAATATGTTTTTTTCAAGGTGCTCTTGCGTTTTACCCTCAATGTTTCTTCGTCCTCGGTCTTTGGTAGAGTCGGGAACATGGGCTTTCCATGTGCCTGCGTTGGTCTGCCACATTCTGATAGGGTAGGTTTCTAATATTTTCTTGTCTTTTGCATTCATAAGTTCTTCCTTATGCTTTGCAACATCCGTAGCAGATAATATAATACTGTCAGTTAAAAAAGTCAAGTTGTTTAACTCTGTGTTAATCTGTTCAATTGTTAAATTTGTGTATTTGTTCATATTCATTCCCTTTCTGAATACGAACTTGCGCAAGTTCAATTTATATAAATTTTTTGTCAGACAAAATTATTGTAGTGGATTTTTTTGCGACTTCCCAAAAATAGAATGTAGAAAATATCGCTCTTTTTTGCCTGTTTTTTCTACACGTTTTGCCATTCAGTTAGAGTTGATTTCGACTATAATAATTCTTTTGAGATAAAATAAAAAAGGGGACTAGCCCCTTTCAAAATCTTGTTGTTCTTCGTATTCAATTTCTTCTCTAACAAGTTCCCTTGTTTCATTCTCAATGTAATATTCAAAGTCTTTCATTAGTTTTCGTTCAAGTATCCAAGTCTTAATTGTGCGAAACCATTGTTCTAATCGTTGGATATAATCAGACAGACGATTTATTTCGTTCTGTTTGTCTTTGACCGATTGTTCTAGTTGTTGGCAACGAGAGTGTGACTGTTTGAGTTTGTGTTCCAGTTTTAGTACCCTTTCATCTGTCGCAGCAAGTTCGACAGTTTCCTTTGCCAATGTATTTAATGCGTTTAGCCCGTTCTGTAATGCTTTTGCCGTCTGTACCTGCGATTGCAGGCGTTCGAGGTCTGATGTCCTCACTGTGCTTGTACTAGGCTTGTTTTTCAATTTGTTTTCAGCCGTTGATGAAAGAACCTCGATTGTCTCAATCGGTTCAGAACACGCTTCTAAAACACGTTCTCTGATATTTAACTCTGCTTTTGCCTTTTGGGCTTTAATCTGCATTTCTTGGACTTCATACTCCATTTTGTCGAGGTGCTTTCGGGTTTCGTCATAATCTTTAATTTCCCCACGTTCCAAGCCCCATAAACTAGACACCTGCGAATAGAAATCATCTTGCTTTTTGCGATAGTCTGACCGACCACCCATTATATTTTTGGCTGAAAGAGAATAAGTGCCGTTCTTTTGGGTAATAGGGATTGTAGCCACATGTAGATGATAATTTGCCCCCCTATAAGTGCCGTCTTCATTTTTATATGAGTTACCAGCATTTTTGCTACCAACCTCATCAAAATGGATAACGGCATTAACTGTATGTCTTCCGTAGGTCTTTTCGTGAAACTCCAAACAGGCTTGGAAATAATCAATTATCTCTGCTTGTGTCATACC
>JAZOMR010000030.1:0-16454 GCA_045654105.1 Faecalimonas sp.
AGTTCACGATAGAACTTCGCATCTGTTCCACCTGTCATAACATACGGGCAGATGCCAATTCCCGGATAAACCTCCGAAGCCACTTTTTCCACCAACTGGAATGGTGCGTTGTTATAATCTACCACTGGACAAGCATAATCCTTATAGATTACTTCTGTTTCGATATCAAATTTCTTTGCTATATTCGAGATCAATTCCACACTTTCATCTGTATCCTGATGCGGAATAAATCTTATATTTCCTGTCACATAAGCCTCCTGTGGAAGCACGTTGAGACCGTCAGAGCCTTTTGCCATAGTAAATGCCAACGTTGTGTGAAGCATGGCACCTCCCGCAGCACTAATCACAGGAAGTAACTTTTTAAGTAAACCTTCAAACAGCCACATATTTGCAAAAATAAGTTTCATACCGAAATTCATATTTGGAGCCATTCGTTTAAACATTTCCTTTACAGTTGGATTAAACTTGTTCACAAATGGGCTCTTCTTTTCCACGTATGCCATGAATTTTCCAAGACGAACAAGTGGTGTGTTCTTCTTCGGTGCACTGGCATGTCCACCGGTACTTTTTGCAATGAACTTCACATCGCCGTAACCTTTTTCCAGAACCCCAACCATGCCGTAGGTTCCCTTTACGCCGCCAACCGGCTCTTCCAAAATCATGCCGCCCTCATCCATAAGGTAAGCTAATTTCACACCTTGACTCTTCAAATATTCTACAGTTAACGGAGCACCGTCACCACTCCATTCTTCCGTGCAGCTACTTGCTATATACACATCGCCTTCCGGTTCAAAACCATCAGTCATTAACTCTTCTACCGCAGTCAGCATACAGAAAAGGCTGGCTTTCGTATCTACTGCTCCTCGTCCCCACACGCGACCTTCTTCATCAATATCGCCGGAAAACGCCTCATGCTCCCATGTACCAGTTGCTTCTACTACGTCATGATGACTCATGAACAAAATCGGCTCGTGATTTCCTTTTCCATTCCATTTAAATAGTAAGCTTCCGTCAAACACATGTTTTTCACAGGTTTTATGTACATTTGGAAACATTTCTTCTAAAAGCTCATGAAATTCCAAAAACTTTGTTCTGTCAGAATCAAATCTACTGGAAATGGTCTCCTTCTGTACCATTTTCGAAAGCTGTTTCCCATATTTTTCGGCGCGTACGCCTTTATCTAACTGTACTTTTGCTGTCTGTGCCGATGTTGGTTTTAAAAATACTGCACGCAAGAGTACGACTGCAACAAGCAGCACTACCAATGCCAGAACAAGCCATAAAACTTCCATTTCAACACACCTTCTCTCTTATAGTTTCCCTTTTTTAAATAGCATAAATCCAATCAAAAGAGCCAGTGCACCACTTACAATAACTAACGTACCTGTATCTGTAATCATATCCGGCACAATGATACATAAAAGCGACATTAATATGACCGGAATGACTGCTATTTTCGGACTCTTCGAAAAATATTTAAGCGCCAACGCACCAAAGAGTGCTGCAACAACGTTATTAAACGCAGGAGCCAATGCTTCTTGTTCAAGTATCGGTTGTAATGGCGATATCAATAGCACTCCGACTGCAACTACCAACATGGTAACAATAGCACTAGTTGCAGTACTAATCGTAGAAATAATTTCATTTTCTGGGGTTCCTACTTCTGTCTTTGCAATATCACGTGCATTAATTGCACACGGAATTTTCATGTTCGTCACATTACCTGTAATAAAGGATATATAACTTCCCCCTGCTCCTAGCATCGGTGTGTAGACTAAAAATTCCACAATAGCTACCGGAACATAAACCGCTGCAACTTTTAGGAATCCTTTCCAAAATCCTCCCACATCAACAGATGCGTCATAGATTACTGCAATCAGAAACGGCACCGCCAAGAGAATGCAGAGTGTTAAAAACATCGTTATTTTCCCTATTCTATGGAGGCCATTATTAAATTCTTCAAAGTACTTTTCTTTTTCATTCATTTCCTTATACCTCCCTATATCAAACTTATTAAAACTGCTGCTGCCATGGCAATCAACATGCTGGACGCCAAACTAAAGTTTTCCAATACGGTTTTGCCTTTTTTCTGAACAAAGTATTCAAACACGGCCATTGCACCTGCTGAAAAAAAAGCAACAACAAGCGGCATGTAATCCTTTACCAGTGTTTCTACACCATCGATTTCTACCACTTTTCCAGTAACTGCCTCACCTACAAAAGCACCAATATAAGCACCGCAAAGACCTACAAACATTGCTACCGTTGCATATGCACCAAATCCTGGTTTCCCACTTTTTTCTTTCTTTGGTGTCTTTTGAATTTTGCCCAAATATTTTTTCAAAAAGAAAAGACAGCAAACAACTCCGCCAAGAATACCTGCCGTCATCACAAGTGCAATTGTGACAAACGAATCCATATCTCCCAATTGTTCCAGCGTAATCTTTAAACCTTCAGCCGCTGTATTTGCAACTTGAAGTTCATACTGCAATGAGCCGATTACCGATAAGCGAAGCCATGACAGTGGTACACCCAAATGTACCATCAAAGCAATTACACCTAGCAAAATACTAATGGACGGCAATAAGGTAAATGTGGCGCTTGAAATAATTGTTTTACGAAGCACCTGCCTATCCATTCCAATTCTAATTCCTGCGCGATAACTCTTTATCAAGAAAGTCACACACATTACTGTAATAAATAATAGCACGCCTGCTACAATTAAATATAAAATTCCAGAATTGATTTTGTCCGAAAATGCTCCCATACTACTTCCTCTCTTTCTTTGGTGTCGGCAACTGCGCAAGCACAATTGCGACAAACATTAATATACAGCCAGCCAATTCTCTGGACGTTAATTTGTCACCAAGAATGATCCAGCCTGCCAAAACAGCTACTACTGATTCTAAGCAGAGAATCAGGGAAGCAACTGTAGGATTCACTCCCTTTTGAGCCACCACCTGCAACGTGTATGCAACACCGCTTGACAACGCTCCCGCATACAAAATGGACCACTTTGCATCTATGATATTTGCAAAAGTAGGGTTTTCCACAAATAGCATAATGATTCCGGAAAGTATTCCACACACGAAGAACTGAATGCACGAAATAACTACTCCATCACCCTTTGGCGAAAAATAATCAATAATCAAAATGTGAAATGAAAACAATAGTGCACAAATGAGTACCAAAACATCCCCTTGTGCCAACGAAATAGCTCCTTTCGGCATGCAGAGCAGATAAAGCCCCGCCACAGAAAGCACTACGCAGAACCAAATCAGGGCTGGTACACGTTTTCTTAGAAATAATCCCAGTATTGGCACAATCACCACATACAAAGCGGTGATAAATCCCGCCTTTCCAACAGTCGTATGTAACATACCAATCTGCTGAAAATTGCTGGCCGCGCAAAGTGCAATACCGCAACAAATTCCACCGAGCCATTCATATTTTGTCATACCTGTTGTCTTTTTTGTTGCGTCTGTTTGATCACTTTTTAGTATACTTGTTTTTCGTAATACAAATATCACTGGTATCAATACAACTCCACCGATGATACTTCGGGTAAAAGTGAAGGTAAATGGCTCCACGTGCTCCATGCCTACGCTCTGTGCCACAAAGGCGCTACCCCATATAATGGCGGTTAATAATAATAAAAATGAGTTTCTTACTTGTGTCTTCTTCATCCGGTCACCTCATTATTCTTTGCGTTCCAATACTCTGTCACAGAGTTCCCATACATCTTTTCGATGGGTAACCAAAAATACAGTATAATCAGACATTTGTTTTAAGGACGTAATCATTCTACGTTCTGTATCCGCATCCAAAGCAGAGGTCGCCTCATCCAAGAGCAAAATCGGGCAACCGCTGTAAACAGCTCTGGCAACTGCCAGTCGTTGCATCTGCCCTTCGGATAATCCATCCCCGCGTTCTCCCAAAACAGTATCATAACCATTAGGAAGCTCACTGATAAATTCATGAGCGCAGGCTGCTTTACATGCAGCTTCTACTCTTTTTCTATCTATCGTATCTGACCGTTCTGCAAATCCAACCACTTCCCAAATAGGACCACTCATCAGATAATTTCCTTGTGGAACATAGGCAAACATTCCTGACGGAAGTTCTGATAATGCAAGACTTCCATCTTCTGTCTCAACCTGTATATTTCCTGCCTGTGGCTGATAAACAGACAACAACAATTTCATAATCGTACTTTTTCCGATACCGCTGCTTCCAATCAAAGCAGCAAACTCGCCCTTGTGTACGGCAAATGATTCATTTTGCAGTACCGGACGGTCTTCGTTATAGGCAAAGGAAACATTTTCAAAAGAGATAGATTTCATCTTTTCATATACTTCTTCTCTTGTTGCCTTCTCTTCTATTTCCTTACAGTGACCGGTCTGCTCTGTAATCTCCATCAAACGCTCTGCACTCGCAAGCATAGAGGTGTATTTCGGAAATGTACTTCCAATATTTGCAAATGGCGTCTGAATCTGTCCAATCAATTGAATCACTGCAGTCAGTGTACCATATGTAATTTTTGCTTCTATAATTCCCAGACCGCACCAAGCAAGTCCGAATAAATATCCACCTTGAATGCAAAGACGCAAACCACTTCCCATGACATTAAACAGGTTGGTTCTTTTTCGTCTGATACGTCTGTGCTTCTTCATTTTTTCAGTGCTTGATGTTTGAATCTTTTCTTCACAACCAAATGCATGGATTACCAGCAGGCTTTCCAGAGACTCTTGCAAATAACTTTTGACTTCCCCGTCTGCTTCCTGCACTTTTTTATGTAATCTTTTTTGCCATCTGCGCGGCAAGATTGACAGCGCCGCAATCATACAGCCTGCAATCAAAAAGATAAGCGCAATACTCCAATCAATGGTTCCCATAACCAGTAAAACACCAACGATTCTAACAGCCATGGACGCAAGACTTGGAACCAAGGTAACGGCACCATCTGTAATAATCCCCACATCTGATGTGATACGATTCATCAATTCTCCCGTGTGATACTCCTTCACGCGAGCATAATCTGTCTGTAAAATTCCTTGTAATGTTTTCTGACGCAAACGATTTTCAATCGCAGCATGGGTATCCTCTTCTAAAAAACGGTTGCCAAAACGCAATAAAATCTGTAAACAGATTAATAAAGCTAACGCAATGACTGCACGCCAAAAAGCCGTATAATCTTTTGATACGGCATTATCGATTACACTTCTCATCAGCAAAGCGAAGACAATCCCACTGATTGCCATGATGCTTTGAATAAATGTGAGTAAGCCAATCATCCATTTTCTTCTATTTAACGCTTTCACAATCCATTTTAATGTGCCCATTACTTCTCCCGCAGGTACTATTTAGTACTTTGCATCTATTTTTTCCAATTGTTTTTTCACTTTAGAAAGTTCTTTTTCCAAAGCTGCTTTTTTCTCTTGGTATTGGCTCTCTATCTCAGGAGAAACTCCCGCACCTCTGCCACGGAAATGTTCTCTAGCCTCACCTATATTGGTCGTAATCAACTCTTCTGTTGCTTCATATTCATCGAAACAGTTCAACATAGAACGGAAGGAATTTTCATTATAAAGCTCCTCCTCTAATTGAAAACCTACCAAATACGCTAGGTTCGCATCCTGTGCAACTGCTTCCCTGAGCCACAATCTCGGCTTAGAAGTCATCATACCAACAGCACCCACATGCCATACACCTTCTTCATGCTGCAACTGCAATGGAGTTTCCTCCTCCTTTTTGTTTACCACTGCAACAGAAAATCCAAGTTCTTGCATGGTAGCATCTAACTTCGCATCATATGTATCGTGTGGGAAATATACTACTTCGCTGCCTTCTATACCCAATACAGTTAATCGATTTTGTAAATTCGGCCACCATTGCTTTGGCGCCGCACCCTTCTGCCATGTAATAGCAACTTGCCAGCCTGCATCAATCAGTTCCTTAAATTGATCTACTGTCATACACCCTTCTTCTCCCGGAAGCTGCTTTGCTGACAAGGTAAGTGTTCCTGTATATTCATATTCCTTCATGATTGGGTAGCATTCACTATATACCTTCTCACTTAAATCAGTAAAGATAACCTGTACAACCGCATTTGGAGCTTTGCTTTTTTCATACTCTTTTTTCAAAGTCTCTAGCTCTTGTTCCAATTGTTCCTGCTTCACAGTCAACGGTCTGCGTTGTTCATACAGTTTTTCATGCTGCACCGCCGTTTTGCTTTCCTCTTTTTGTACACTCCAAATAAAAGCAAACAAACCTATTGCAAGCACAATGGTCACAATAGGTATGATTTTCTTATTCATTTTGTTTCCCCTTTCTTAAACAAATGCCAAATCTTTCTGGCAATTCCTCGTGCGATTCCTCTTAACCTTCTGATTGGAAACGCTGCACAAGCTATGCGGGAATACATTTTGTATTGCCAACTATCCATATTAACTTGCTTTGAACCCCTGTAAAATCCAGTCAAAACGCCCAAGATTTGCTCATCTGTAATTCCGTACTCTTTCCGTTCACAATTATCTCCGCATATTACATAAGAGTCCGGACGCACCTCCACAATGCGGTGCAATATGTAACGGCTACCACATTTATATAATGGCACATCGTATTTCTTTAAACGCCCCTCATAAGGTTTTACAATAATGGTATCTCGTCTATTGCGTAACATTGGATACATGCTGGTGCCGGCTGTAGTACAAACAAGCATTCCCTGCTCTTTTATGACTTCTTCTATCTGCTTGATATTATTCATTTACTACAAATCCCATTTCTAACATTTTATCAATAAATTCTTTGGTATCCTGCAAAGCTTTTTCTTCATCAATCTCATATTTTCCTTGCAGCCCTTTTGCAATATCCGTCTCAGACAAGCCTTCTTGTAAACCTTGCCAAATCTCCTTTCCTGTATTATTTAATTTAATCATTCCATGGAAATCTTTACTTGCTTCTCCTGTTGCAATAACCATATTTTGTCCTGCAACTTCACGAAGTACGAAACCTTTCTTAATGCGCATGGCACTTCCTCCTTGTATTAGCCCATATATTGTTGAGTATAACACACTTTTATGGAAATATCTACTTAATAATAAGGTAACATCGCCACGCCAATACTTTATGCGCACTGCCGGTTCTATTCTGTCGTATCGTAGGTTCTCACCATCATAATTCGACTAAGTCCATTGCTAAAATGAGACGGCGATATCACTCTCGCCTCACCTGCTTTAACATCTGTAAGTTTTGCGGTGTAAGTAATTCCACCTACGGACAATGGAATATCATCTAAATAAAATTTGTAGAAAATTCTAACACACGGAATATCTTTTTCACTAATATTGGTAATACGGATTTTTCCAAGTGAATTTGTTTCCAACCTCACCTCTCCAGTTGACATTTCCAATCCATCCATATTTGCAACCATTGCTGTACAGGAGTCGAATTTCCCTTCTATATAAGTGGCTCTGCTACTTTCCTGAACCATTATCATAGCATTAGGTTCCAAAGTCTTCGCTTCATAGACATATTCTGTTTCCCCATACAAGCAAGTAATCTTCGCATATTCTATGTATTGGTCGCTTTTATTTTGCAAAAGCATAGTGGAAACATTCTCAACAGGGGTATCCGAGCCATCTTCAAGAAAGATACCACTATATGGCTTGATCGCACAGATTGTCAGTTGTGTTCCTTCAATATTATGCGGAAAACCCTCTTCTGCCTCTTCCGTCTCTTTTACCCAATCATAAATATTCATGGAATCGCCTTCCTCTTCACTGACATATTCCCATTCCGTCTGCGAATCAGTCTGCTCTGTTTTTTTCTTTAAAGGCAAACATATTGTAATTCCTATCAGCACAAGAACAAGGGCAAGAATCCCTATGACCCATTTTCTCTTTTTCATTCTTAATTCTCTTTTCTATTCTTAATCTCATCTCGCAATTGCATACATGCTGCCGAATAATTTTTCGACATTTCACATCGATATTCCGGAACCTTACTGAAATCTCCACTTTCCGTAATTACCATTGCTGCACAGGCTTTGCATTCTTTTCTCAATTCACATGTCGTACACTTTGCAGGAAGTCTCACTTCTTTCGTTTGTTTGTATACCTCTTTCCAAGCCAAAAGAAAGTCTGTGTCAAAGACATTCTCCGCCCCCTCGCTTGGGAACATACCACACGGAAGTATTTTACCTTCCCAAGTAATCCAAAAGCTACATCTACCTGCTCTGCAACGCATTCCATCACCCTCCGTTTCCACAGTAGGGCAATCGTCGTTCATTTCCTCTGATAATGCAAGCGATTTCTTTGCATCTACCCAATTTACGAATTCTTCCTCTCCATGGGTCAATGCCATAATTCGCGCCATATAATATGCCGCTTCTTCTGCCGAAAAACGTAGTTCGTTCTTTCCAATCATAGATGAATCTTTCCTCGTCTGAGGGAACATGTAATCAGTTGCCTGTATCACTAGTTCTTCCTCTTTACAGAATGCAAACACAGCCTCTAAATCATGTACATTATATGGTGTAACACTAAAATTGATTTTCACACAAAAACCAGCATTCTTCAAAAGGTGAATTGCTCGTTTTACTTGCGTAAATCCTTTTGGATTACCACAAAGTTTTTCATAAGTCTCGTCCGATGCTCCGTACAAAGTTACATTAAACCTAGATGGAGCACATTCCTTCAACCAAGCAATCGTCTCCTCAGTAATCATAGTTCCATTGGTATTAATTGAGATGACAAACCCCATTTTTTGCAAACCAAAGAGAACTTCCTTAATCTCTGGGTAAAGAAATGGTTCCCCTCCGGTAATCAAAAGATAAAGCATCCCTGCCCTTTTCGCCTCTTCGCCCAGTCGCAACCATTCTTCTTTGGTTCTAATCCTTCCAATGGCCTCTTGCTCCTCTTTCGTCTTTCGCACATAACACATTTTACAGGCCATGTTGCAACACGGAGTTAATTCAAATGTTCCACTGAGTGGAGTTCCTGCCCTGAAAGCTTTTTCAAACAAATAAGTTGTAATTGGTGGTATAACACCGCGATCAATCATAGTTCTCTCTCTTTCTCCAAAAATGCTTTTAAAAAATGCACCGCACTTTCATTCGGTACGCATGTATACTGATAAATAGGAATATCGTTTGTCAATTTATGTATCATTTCCATCTGTTCTTCCACAAACTGTCGTTCCCAATGATGTATCGACACCTCCGGGTAAATACTCGCAAACGCCTGAGTAGTACGTACTTTTTCTATTTCGTTTTTTTGCCCTTGCTTCAATATAATAACCGCCTCTATCAGCGCCTTCTCATTCTTATATATACGAGACGTTCCAGCATAAGGAATTCCCCAAGCTGTCCAGACTTCATCTTTACCAACTGCAGCACGATCTCCGTTCACAACATTTGCTCCCAATACATCTTCCCACAAACAAGCCTGCGTGGATTTTCCAATTCCAGATGGCCCTAAAAAAAGAATGCCACGACCTTCATATTTTACGAAAGATGCATGCAATATCATCCTATTGTGATAAGAAAACAATTTTTCAATACAGACACGGTTCAAAATGTCAGAGCTTGTTTGAAAACATCTAACATACTCTGGCAAATAATCCACCGTCACATTTCCGTCTTTGTTTAATTGCACAATCGCAAATGGCTGTTCGCTTTTCTCATCTAAATAAAACAATTGATAGGACGTTTCTGTCGATGCATAAATCGTCATGCTATTTCGATGATGCCCCATCGGTATGTCAGGTACCTTCATACAAGTACGAAGAGTAATACAGCTTGTTTCTTTTTCTATTTTTTCTTCAATAACAAATGGTCTTGTTCGATCTGTGATTTCTATTTCTCGCTCACTTCGCAGAAGTACAAAAAGACCAGCCAATTCTAACAGATATTCTTTCATTTTCCTCCTATACAAAAGAAAGGTCAATGGCCATGTGGCCACGACCTTTCTGTTCTTCTAATTATGAACGGAACATTAAATTATCAGCAGTTGGGTTGTTGTAACACAAGATTCCTTCGCCATCCACCTCACACTGTGTGTCTGGAACTGCCATATTGAACAAGAAGAAACCTTCAAAATTCCATGCACACTTATGATCATTAAAAGTAACATCTTCTTTAATAATAGAATCCCAACAATCTCGTCCGGCACCGGTCTGTACGATATTAAATCTTTCTATACATACTATAGGCTTTATGTATTTTTTCATGTCTATTTGCTCCCTAATAAGTTCTTAAACCACTGACCTATTTTCTCAAACAGATTCTTAAAGAATTTGGCAATTCGTGCAAAGAAACCTAGCTTTTCCGGTTCTTCCTCTGTTGGTTCTACTACATCTGTAGTTTCCTCATTCTTTGATTCTTCCTTTTTCAATTCCGAATCATCTGCTTGTTCCGTTTTTTCAATACTTTCTTGTTTTTCTTCTTGATTCGAAGTTATCGGTTCTTCTTTTGTATTAGATACAACCGTCTGTGATGGTTTGATTGTCGTACTCGGAATGGTCTCCGGTTTGTTCTCCGGCGTTTTCTCCGATTCACCCTCTTCAGTTTCCGGTACCTCTGGTGCCTCCGGTATTTCCGGTGTCTCCGGTTCTTCCGGCAATGGCTCCGGATCCGGTGTCGGTGTCGGTCTTCTCATAAACATCACCATATCGGTCACTGTTTCAACAGACTCTTTTGGTGAAATTGATTGCACATAATTTGTAGCAGGTCCATACAAGCTAGTAACACAAAGCTTTGTGATACTTAAAATGGCATCTTTATCCTGCTCCTCTTTGTTCGTCAGGTTGTTTCCAATTACAATATATCCATCTTTTGGTTCAATCTTATATGACTGATCAATGGAGTGATTCATCTCCATTATAGTTGGTTCCAAAGTGTTGTCAACCCCTGTTACATTTGCATATACTTTTTTTCCTTCTAAGCTCTTCATGCCTACATAATAAGTATACTTCGGATCCACCTTCAGAACAATGGACTGACCTGGTCTTAAATAAACTTCATTTTTTGGTCCTACATCTTCGTATACTCCGATGTCACAGGTGTCGTCTCCCTTGTCGACTCCCGCGTCGCCTTCAGACCCTCGAATCCAGTCGATGAATACCGCACCTGACCCCTCGCCTATATCAAATCCACTGTTAAAGCTCTCGGAATCTAACAATATATCACGGACTAACTTAAAGATTGCATTTTGTTCCTCTGCATATGCATCCTTAATGATCGAATTATACTTGTCATTCAAATGGTCAGCCGTTCGATCTCCACCTAATGGATTGTACACTCGAATTCCGTCGAGATAATACTCATAACGTTTTGAGCCTGTCGCAGCCTCTGATGCCGCAGATGCAACCAGTGTTACCGTATAAGTTCCATACTGCAAATCTTTAAATGAAATCGTTGGAATGTTGTAATAATCTCCTGACATTGCCAGATTATCCATAACCACCGTCTTGCTAACCGTCGCATTATCCTTAATCGTTGTCCCTTTTAGCATTGCAAGCACCATGCCCGACTTATCATTTGTTCTAGTGTAAATATCCACACCAGTTCCTACAAATGTGAACGATACTTGTGCACCTGTTGTCTGATTGGCACCAGCCATATGAGCAGTCCCATCAGAATGTTTCGTATCATCGTTCATGGAATCAATCCAGCCATGTACATCTCCATAAGGCGGTTCTTCAAGATGCTCTGGAGTTTCTGTGTTATTACCACCTTCATTGATTACTGTCCATTCATCATTGTATATGAATCCTTCAAATCCCTTTTCTGTATCCGATGTACTCGTCTTAAAAGTATCTTCATAATACACATTATTTGCCGGTATGACATTCACCCTTGTCCATAGATATCCATCTCTGTTGGCATCCTGTTTTCGAATAATCGAATCCTCCGTCTGACCAAATACGTAGAATTGCTCTGGATTATTCCATTTCATGGATGTCGGGGTATATCGTACAATCTGATCATTTAAATGTGCATTTCCATAGGTTAATTCCTTTCCAGTACTCACAACTGGTTCCGTAGTAACAAATCCATTCATACCATCTTTTGTCGGATCTTCATGAAGCACATTTGGGTCTAGATGAAGCGCAGTTCCCTCACTGCCCATTGTCTTCCCTTTTTCCTGTTTCTCTACCTGATTATAATACCATCCCGCTAATTCAAATCTTTTTGCATAATCTAATACATATGAACGCTCTATGAAGATAGTTGTCGGTTGTTCGAACGGAAGCAATAATTGTCTTTCCCCGTATCTATCTGCCGGTAGCCAGATGCCGGAAGTCTCATAGTTCGTTTTTGTCGAACGTCCCCATTCCACATCATCTCGAGCCTCAACCCTTGTGATGGTTACAATTAATTTAAACCCGGTCGTTTTTTTCTCACTGATATATCCATTTGTAAAATCATATCCCGTAATATCCACTGTATGAGGGGCATAATTTTCTCCATCTGGGTTGGTGGTATTCGTTGCATTCCAATTATACACTTGGATGTACGGCACCTTTTTAGATACAGACTCCTCGTTTTCATTTGTGTATGTTATCTCGGCCATTTTTTCAGATGCTGTACCATCTTTTAATAAAAGTTGTGCTATCAGCGTTTTGCTATCAACCCACGTAATCTCTTTTGTCTGCGGATTATAAGTTCCATTCTGCGTATATGCAGAGATTACGGTATCCTCTGTAAGTTCTAGTCCTTGTCCCATAATGTCTCGCATAATGGTATCGGCATGCAGTTTGATTTCCGTAGTAACCTTTGTCGTAATCGACTTCACGACATCTGCAAAGTATTGCTTCAAATCATTTTCACTCTCTGTAGTTGAGTAATGTCCAGTCCCAGATGCCTGTGTATAGGACCCCTGCTTTTCGTATATTGTATAATTGCCTATTTTTCCACTTCCATTCGTGGTTGCATCACGATTTGTACTAACTGTCACCGGCCATCCATTCTCTTGTGTATAATGCCATCCAACTTTTTCCGAAGAGCCAGAAGGTGTGTGACTTCCATAACGCAATTGAATATACTTCCTTGACACATATACCGAATATGTGCCTCCATCATTTAAGTTTTGATTATAGGCTTTCTCATATTTTGGCGACGGAAACACATCATCCATCTCTTTTGCATCCTTGTAGTTGGATGAAACGGCATGCATAAAGATGGATTCCTCACTGCTTCCCGTGACACCATTACTTTGATACAAGCCAATTGTGTAACTGTACGCATTATATGTATTTTTTGTCTCGTATGCGAGTGCAATGGCTCTGTTGGCTTCAGTTGCATCAAAATCATATTTTCCAGGCACACCGTCCGTAAACATAACCATAATTCTTACACGGTTATCACCAGATGCAATCGGGTTGGCAGCAAATACTTTATTTGCCATCTCGATACCGTATTCCACACAGGTTCCTCCGTTGGCTCCCAGATGTGATACAGATGTCTGCAAGCCCGGATTGACTCCACCTGCGCCGTTAGCACCTACAGATACTGGAACTAATGCATCTTTATATACATTCAATTGCGGATTACTTCCCTCTGTATCCTCACGTTTATACAGATCACCATGACCATCTACGCAAACATAATCATTTCCTGTACCGTATGCATGAATCTGGCGTTTTTCGATACCTTTTCGATGTGTCCAAACATCTTTGTGATGTGTGAAAAACTCTTTTGATGAATAGAGCTTCTGTTTTCCTTCATACAACCACAATCCACTTGCGTTTCTCTCTAATTCTACAAACCCACCGTCGACATATCCATAGATTTTGTTATCTTTCAGTTGCTCTGTTCTAGCCTCTTCTTCTGTTAACAAATGGTAATATGTATCATGGTGCAACAACAACTGATATTCTCCGTCACTGTATGCATAATAGGTTCCATCTGCCTGTGGTTTTTCGTTCGTTTTCGAATAATTAAATCCCGTTGTCGGATAATTATGAAAATCCCCATTCGAATCAAACACACCAGTGTTTATCCATTCTGTTTGTTTTTCGCCGCCCGCGTACGGATAACTTTCATTGGTTGCTTTCAACTCCTCATCACCGGCATATCCCACCATTGCAATTCGATGGTCAATTTCATTCTGTCGCCCATGGTCTGCAATCAATGTCACAAAGTTATTTACCGCACTTTGAAGTTCATCTAAGAAACCATCCTTATAGATAGAACCTGATTGATCAAGCACTAATACAATGTCCAATGGTGTATTTTGTAAAATCTGCGTTGTAATCGGATTGTCTTTCGTATACATATCCATTGTAATTGTATATGTGCCATCAGGCTGTAATAAAGCATCTTTACTGATATGAAGATTGCTTTCTACTTGTTCCGTATAACCATCGCTTCCGTCCGGAAGATAGTAAATGGTAATTAGTGATTCGTTTTTATTTTTTTTGACAATAAAACTTTGTTCTTTTCCTGCTTCTACATACGTTTCACCAACTTTATATCCCGCATACTTGTAGCCCGAAAGTTGTCTCGTGCGGTCTAGAACACTTACTGATGTACCGATTTCAATATTTGTAAACACTTCAGCCTTATGTAACACTTTGTCTGTATTTAGTTCCAAATGTCGTACTGCATACCATCCGGTATTGTTTTCCGTCTCTATCTCTTCCCACATTGCAGTAAGTGTAATATTTTTTGAAACTGCTGCCCCAATGATAATCTCTCCACCAGTGATATCATCAATTACTACTGAAGACATGTCGTCATCTGCACATGTCCAGCCTTCAAACACATAGCCTGCACGATATGGCAAAGCTGTTAAATAATCCGAAAAACTCCATGTGTGACGATAAGAATATGACAATCGTCCAAGATTACTATCGCTCACGTATTCATCCATGCCGTAAATCGTATCATCACCGGCATTCATATCAAACGTGATGGTATATGTTTTCGGAACCAATGTTGCCAGTAATTCATTGCTTTGATCATTGACTGAATTGTCCCACCAAGCATTTGGTCCAAAATAAATAGTATATGGTGACGTTTCTGCATTATACTGTGTTCCATCTTGTGTATATACACCTTCCACACTTCCAAAAAGGTTAAAATCACTAGATTTATATTCATACAGCTTACCATCCGTGTGCCATTTCCATACTGGCTCTGAAGCAAACCCAATTCCATCGTTTCCAATTGTAATCGCCTTCACCGCATTCGCATGCTGACTGATAACCGCAAATTCTTCATTTGTTCCCAAGTTACGATATGAAATCTTCGCCTCTACCTTACTCGGACGATATGTACTATTAATCTTTGATGCATCAATGACAATTCGCTGCTCATATTCTTCCGGTTCAAAGGTCATTTTTACATTCACAGTCTGGTTTTTTGTCATGCTAACAACACTGTTTTCATTTGTAGTAAAGACTTGATTCCCATCTTGGTCATATGTAGCCGTATAGTTTAATTCCAATACATGAATTCGATAATCTGCCCCATCTGCCGGAACTACAAACGAATACTCATCCGTTGTTCCGATATGTGTTTGCGGGTCATATGTAATCGTAAGAATACGACTCGCAATATCGTTGTAAGCAGTTCCTGTTTTCTTCTGTAATACAATTGCTACATCTGTAGCTCTGTCACGTTCCCAAACACTTTGTTGCGCTCCATTCAATTCATAACTTCCGTCAACAGTTACTGTTCCGGATATTTTAACCGGCTCTTTCCACCTAGCAATATAGGTGACATTACCCATCAAATATGAATTGAAGTTATTAGTTGCCTGTTCACTTTCTTCAAGAGTTCCATTACCATCTGCATCAATGAACCATCCATCAAAAAGCGACTGCGCAGTTGCCGATGGAACTGGGACATATTCGTTCAAGTTTGGATACTTATACTGATTGTTCATTACACATGTTGCCGAACCGTTGATGTTTCCACCGTTCGCATCAAAGGTTACGGTGAACGGTGTTGCATTGACTGTAACAACTATATCGCCATGTTGTACAATTGTATTATCACTTTCATTCTTTTCAGCAAAGTATGCTCCTTGCAGACCACTAGATCCAGCAGTACTTGGAACACGTCCGCCTGTAACACCTACGGTCGCACTGTATAGTCCTGATGTGGCGGATGTGTATTCCACCCAATCTGTACTGTTTGCAGGCACAACTGTTCCATCTGGCATAACAAAGGACGTGACTTCCACTCGATATTCATATGCCACACCAGTGTCTGCCCAGTTTCTCCACACAGAATAGGAACCTTCTCCCTTTCCATCCTCTCCGATCTGAACTACACTTGGAGCAACGATTACATCTCCTTCATTCTTTTGCTGTGTAATGGTATACCACTGTTTTGTATTTTCCTCATCTGGTTTATTATTTCCCCAGAATAAGATTTTCACGTTCACTGCCTTTGGATACAGTTCTTTTGGCATATCTTCTGCCATTTGTACCTTGAAATGCAA